>NZ_UFRM01000001.1:0-70000 GCF_900444945.1 Actinobacillus lignieresii
TTGGAGCAAATCGTGTCTTCCCTTTGGTCTGATTGTCTTAATCATTTACAAACGAAAGTATCGCCGACTGATTACAGCACTTGGCTACGCCCTTTGCAGGCAAGTTTTGCAAACGGGGAGCTCACGCTTTACGCTCAAAACCAATTTGTTGAAAATTGGGTAAAAGATAAATTTTTGGCGGAGATCGTCGATCTTGCCCGTTTTTTATCGAAAAATAACGATTTAGCGGTTTCGATTCGCGTCGGGATTAAACCGGCGGAACATAGACCTGTCTCTCCAAGTACGACAAGCAGCAATTCAAAAGAAGAAGTACCAGAAACCAATAAAAATTTCAGAACGGGTTTAAACGAATCGCTTACTTTTGAGAATTTCGTACAAGGTAAATCCAACCAATTAGCCAAAGCGGTCGCCCAGCAGGTGGCGGACAATCCGGGCGAAAGCCACTGTAATCCATTTTCACTTTACGGCGGAACCGGTTTGGGTAAAACCCACTTATTACATGCGGTCGGTAATGAAATTCTAAAACGTAACCCGCAAGCGAGAGTGGTCTATATTCACTCCGAGCGTTTTGTGCAAGATATGGTAAAAGCGTTGAAAGGCAATACGATTGAGAATTTTAAGAAATTCTACCGTTCGCTTGATGTGCTGATGATTGACGATATTCAATTCTTTGCCAATAAAGAAGCATCGCAAGAAGAGTTTTTCCACACGTTTAATTCGTTATTCGAACGTAATAAACAGATTATTTTGGCTTCGGATAACTTCCCGAAAAATATTGAAAATATCGAAGAACGCATTAAATCTCGACTAAGTTGGGGCGTAAGTACCGCGATTGAACCACCTGAATTGGAAACCCGCGTGGCGATTCTGATGAAAAAAGCGGAAGAACGTGGGGTAGAGTTGCCGGAAGAAGTGGCATTTTTCATCGGGCAAAAATTGCGTACCAATGTACGAGAATTAGAAGGTGCGTTAAACCGTGTGATTGCGTGGCGTAACTTTACCAAGCGTCAAATTACGATTGATGCGGTGCGTGAAGCGTTAAAAGATCTGATCGCGTCTTATGATCACTTAATTACGATTGAAAATATTCAAAAAACGGTTGCCGAATATTACAACATTAAAATGTCTGACTTAAAGTCAAAGAGTCGTACCCGTTCGGTCGCTCGCCCTCGCCAAATGGCGATGGCATTGGCAAAAGAATTAACCAATCACAGTTTACCGGAAATCGGGCGAGAATTCGGCGGACGTGATCACACTACCGTGATGCACGCTTGCAAAACGATTAATGAATTACGTGATACCGATAGCGGTATTCAAGAAGACTATACCAACTTAACCAGAAAATTATCGTCATAGGCGATAAGGGATTTTTATGCAATTTACGATTACCAGAGAACAGTTACTTAAGCCTTTACAACAGGTCTGTGGCGTATTAAGCAGTCGCCCGACTTTGCCTGTGATTAATAATATTCTGCTTGAAATCGAAGGCGACCGCTTATCCTTAACCGGAACGGACTTAGAAGTGGAATTAACCACAGTAGCAACCCTTGAAAAAGCGGTCGATTTTACCGGAAAATTTACCATTCCTGCGAAAAAATTTCTCGATATTTGTCGCAGTTTGCCGGAAGATAGCAGTATTTCGGTGCAATTCGAAGAAGATCGTGCTTTAGTTAGAGTGGCTCGTAGTAAATTTAATTTAGCCACATTACCGGCAAGCGATTATCCGAATTTAATGGATTGGAAGCCGGAAGTAGATTTTTCGATTGAACAATCCACCCTTGCTCGTTTGATTGATGCGACCCAATTCTCAATGGCGAACCAAGATGCGCGTTATTTCTTAAACGGTATGAAGTTTGAAACCGAAGGCAATTTATTGCGTACCGTAGCAACGGACGGACACCGTCTAGCAGTTTGTACCATGGCATTAAATCAAGAGTTATTAACCCATTCGGTTATTGTGCCTCGCAAAGCGGTATTGGAATTATCTCGTCTTGTTGCCGTGAGTGATGAAACGGTACGTTTAGAAATCGGCACTAGCAATTTACGTGTATCAATGAACGGCGTAGTGTTTACTTCTAAATTGATTGACGGGCGTTTCCCAGACTATCGCCGTGTATTACCACGCAATGCGGATCGTATTTTAGAAGCGGAAACCGAAGTGTTAAAACGTGCATTAATGCGTGCGGCAATTTTATCGAATGAAAAATTCCGCGGCGTGCGTTTAGCGTTAAGTGAAAATTTATTGAAAATTACCGCAAATAACCCGGAACAAGAAGAAGCGGAAGAGATCATTGACGTGGCATATCAAAGCCCGGAAATGGAAGTCGGCTTTAACGTGAGTTATTTGTTAGACGTGCTGAACACCTTAAAATGTGAGCGTGTGCGTTTCAATTTGGTCGATGCAAGTTCAAGCTGCTTAATTGAAGATTGTGATAATAGCACCGCCGAATATGTGATTATGCCGATGCGTCTTTAATTTGAATGTCACTTTCTTTGCTTCTCCAAAGAAAGTAACCAAAGAAAGGCGACCCCAGATTTTCCTTTTTCTTCCGCTTATTGCTAACTTTTGGGACGAACTTTCCAAACTCGCTTGCAAGCAAGCTCAAACAAGGAAAGTTATCCTCAAAAGTTTACGCAATCGCTCCAGCGGAAAATAGGGGAACAAAACAACATTCCAATTTTGCAAAAAACGGTATAAAAATGACCGCTTGTGAGAGCGATTTTATCAGCGGTCATTTGTGAATTATTGTATCAATCAGAATTGCTTTAGAACACTCGATCTTAGAGAGTCCATGTATGCCCCTATCCAGATTAATTATCAATAATTTCCGAAATCTCCAATCTCTCGATCTTGAACTCAGTCCGAATTTTAATTTTATCGTAGGGCATAACGGCAGCGGTAAAACCAGTCTGTTGGAAGCAATTTTTTACTTAGGGCACGGTCGGTCATTTAAAAGCCATATCAGTAATCGCATCATTCACTATCAAGCGGAAGATTTTGTGTTACACGGTCGTATTGATGAAGGGCAACATCAATGGTCGGTCGGAATTCAGAAAAAACGTTCGGGCGATACGCTGTTAAAAATTAACGGCGAAGACGGTAATAAAATTTCTGATTTGGCGCATCTACTGCCGATGCAAGTCATTACGCCGGAAGGGCTAACCTTATTGAACGGCGGGCCGACTTTCCGTCGAGCGTTTTTAGACTGGGGGCTATTCCATCAATATACCGAATTTTATAGTTACTGGGCGAATTTAAAACGTTTACTCAAGCAACGTAATGCCGCATTGCATCAAGTTCGTAGTTATGCCGAATTAAAGCCGTGGGATATTGAATTGGCGAAATTGGCGGAGATTGTCAGCCAAATGCGTGCGAACTATGCGGAAGCGTTACGACCGGAAATTGAGAAAACCTGTCAGTTTTTCTTACCTGAATTGGAAATAGGGGTGAGTTTCCATCAAGGCTGGGAGAAAGGGACGGATTATGCCGAGATTCTTGCTCAAGGTTTTGAGCGAGATAAAGCCATGGGCTATACCATGATTGGTCCGCAAAAGGCGGATTTTCGTTTTCGGGCAAACGGTTTACCGGTGGAAGACGTACTTTCTCGCGGGCAATTAAAATTACTGATGTGTGCGTTGCGTTTGGCACAAGGCGAATATTTAGTGGCGCAAAAAGAACGTCAGTGTTTATTCCTGATCGATGATTTTGCTTCCGAGTTGGATCCGACTAAACGAGAGCTGTTAGCACATCGTTTACGAGAAAGCGGTTCGCAAGTATTTGTGACGGCGATTACCAAAGATCAGTTAAATCAAATGCAATGGCAAGAGAGCGAACAAGATAGTCTGTTCCAAGTTCAACAAGGTATGCTGACTAAATAAAAAAGGGATGTGTTACACATCCCTTTTTTCATCGGTTTAAATTTATTTAATTATGTTATTTGATGACGCCGCAAGCCATACGCGGACCGCCACCGCCTAATGGAGCCGGGTGATCAGAGTGGTTATCGCCGCCTTCGTGAATCATTAAAGAGTGACCTTTAACTTCATCAAGTTTTTTCAAACGCGGAGCAAGAACCGGATTGGTTGCAGAACCGTCGTGTGCGATGGTTAATGCCGGTAAATCACCTAAGTGCGCATCGTCCGACCACGGATAGCCGTGTTGTTTGGTATCTTTCGGATCCCAGTGACCGCCCGCGCCTAAACCGGCAACCAGTTTACCGTCTTTTTCTTTCGGCTCACAGCTTGGGTTTTGGTGAATATGGAAGCCGTGTAAACCTTGAGCTAAACCGTGTAAGTGCGGAGTAAACACTAAACCGTATGCAGATTCGGTAATTTCTACCGTACCGACATCCTTGTTTCCTTTTACAGGATCAAGTTGTTGTACTTGTACGACAAGTTTTTCCACTGCGCTGTTATCCGCTTTTTTATGATCATGATCCGCATGTGCAAAGGCAACTGCCGATGCGCCGAATAATGTAAAAGCGAGAGCTAGATTTGTGAGTTTCATAGAACATCCTTTTATTTTGGTTAATGGACTGTGTGTATTGTACACTATAGTAAAGAATTTAAATAATATTATTTAAATAGTCTAAAACTAATTGCATTTTAGTAGAAAATCCTGTATTTATCAGATTCTATTTCTCAAAATAAATTCAAACACAACTTAGTAAATTTAATTAGGAGCATAAAATGCAAAATGTAGGTTTTATCGGTTGGCGCGGTATGGTTGGCTCGGTTTTAATGGATCGTATGGTTCAAGAAAACGACTTTGCGAACATTAACCCGATTTTCTTCACTACCTCGCAAGCGGGTCAAAAAGCGCCGGTTTTTGCGGGTAAAGATGCGGGCGAGTTAAAGAATGCCTTTGATATCGAAGAATTAAAAAAATTAGATATTATCGTAACCTGCCAAGGCGGTGACTACACGAACGAAGTGTATCCTAAATTAAAAGCAACGGGTTGGAACGGTTACTGGATCGATGCCGCATCGACACTACGTATGGAAAAAGATGCGATTATCGTATTGGATCCGGTAAACCAACACGTCATCTCAGAAGGTTTAAAAAACGGCATTAAAACTTTTGTCGGCGGTAACTGTACCGTAAGTTTAATGTTAATGGCAATCGGCGGTTTATTTGAAAAAGATTTGGTCGAATGGGTTTCGGTTGCAACTTACCAAGCGGCTTCAGGTGCGGGTGCGAAAAATATGCGTGAGTTACTCTCACAAATGGGCGAATTGGAAGCTTCCGTAAAAGCGGAATTGGCGAATCCGGCATCATCTATTTTGGAGATTGAGCGCAAAGTAACGGCGAAAATGCGCGAAGACAGCTTCCCGACCGATAACTTCGGTGCGCCGCTTGCAGGTAGCTTAATCCCTTGGATCGATAAATTATTAGAAAGCGGTCAAACCAAAGAAGAATGGAAAGGTTATGCGGAAACCAACAAAATTTTAGGTTTAAGCGATAACCCGATTCCGGTGGACGGTTTATGTGTGCGTATCGGTGCATTACGTTGCCATAGCCAAGCGTTTACGATCAAACTTAAGAAAGATCTGCCGTTAGCGGAAATCGAGCAAATTATTGCGGCGCATAACGAATGGGTGAAAGTGATTCCAAACGATAAAGAAACTACTTTACGTGAATTAACACCGGCGAAAGTAACCGGTACGTTAAGCGTTCCGGTCGGTCGTTTACGTAAATTAGCGATGGGTCCGGAATATCTTGCGGCATTTACCGTAGGTGACCAATTATTATGGGGTGCGGCAGAGCCGGTACGCCGTATTTTAGTTCAATTAACCAAATAATTCGGCTGAATTAAAGGCTAACAAGCGGTTGAATTTTACAAAAAAATTGCAAATTTCGACCGCTTATTTATTGCAATAAAAAGGCCCAAGCAATGCTTGGGCTTTGTTGTTTACTATGTCAAATTACCAATAAGCACGGAAACCGACAACCGTCGTATAGTCGCGTGATTTGTTCACGCCGCGAGCTACTTTAGCTTCCGGATGTTTGGTACGAGTCGCTTGCCATTCTACAAAAAGTTTGGTTTTTAACTGATCAACCACTTTTGGTAAATAGTATTCGGTACCCACCATAAATTGGTGTTTTCTCTCGTTATTATCTCGACCGATTGCACGTTCAAGTCTATTGGTTTTATAAGCGTACATACCGTATGCACGCCAATCATCGGTTAAACGATGGTACACAAGGGTACGCACTTCTTTTTCGGTACGTTCGTTGCCCTGTACAGATTGGTTTTCGGTTTTACGGCGTTCTAAATCGACACCGAATGTGGTTTTATCGTAAGTATATGCCGCACCGACCGAATAAGCATTACGGTCATAAGCCGGTGCCGAACCGATACGCTCAAAACGCTCGCGAGAGAAACCGGTCGCCACTTGTACGCTTTGTACGTCGTCAAATTTATGGTTATAAATTGAACCGAAACCCCATACGTCTTTACGATCTTGGCTTAAATCCATATTCGTATTTGAGCGTTGGTTATGACCGCCGTAGTATGCACCGACTTTTAAGCCTTCAATACCTTTATACACATATTGTACTGAACGGCGTGCGCTGGAAACTAATAAACCGTCCGATAAACTTAAAGTATTTGGGATATCGGTTTGTTTTACTTCATCGGTAATTACCGTTTGGTTACCGTAAGTCACTTCACCGTATTGCTTATGACCGAAACCGGCGTAAAGTTGATGAGCATAAATATGATCAAAATCGTGTTGAGAACTTGACACGCCACGCTCATCGGCACCGCGTAAACGCCATTCGACACGGCCTAAAGCGTAAACACCGCTGCCGAGTTGTTGAGTTAAGCGGAAACCGAAACGTGAACCGTTATTTTGTACCGGTTTATTTACGTGATTACGAACCGCCGAACCGTTTTGGTAAGTATCTTTAGTTGAAGTACTTGTCCATTTCACACGTGCAGAACCGATAAATTCCGCTTTAGTGCCGGTTGAATCTAAGTTAAATAATTCAACCGCTGATGCTGAGTTTGCCACAAAAGCAGACGCTAAAAGGGCTAATGCTGTTTTTTTCATTTTCACTCCAAATGAAATATAAATCTGAATTTATAGTTTACTTTGCATAAGGTTTTCAATCAATCTGATTTTATTAGTTTATATTGTGATTAGTTATAATCCGCCTATAATAAAAAGTAACGAATAACGTATGAGAGTTAAATTATGGTAGAAAAAGAAGCACCTTTAATTGCGCTTGTCGCCGGTGAAATTTCAGGCGATATTCTCGGTGCGGGACTGATTAATGCATTGAAATTACACTATCCCAACGCCCGTTTTATCGGAGTTGCAGGCCCTCGAATGATACAAGCCGGTTGTGAAACGCTCTTCGATATGGAAGAACTGGCGGTCATGGGATTGGCGGAAGTGGTCAAACATTTGCCTCGTTTGCTTAAGCGTCGTAAACAAGTGATTGAAACAATGCTGGCGGAAAAGCCGGATATTTTTATCGGTATTGATGCGCCGGATTTTAATTTAACCGTTGAAGAAAAACTCAAAGCGAGCGGAATTAAAACCATTCATTATGTCAGTCCGTCGGTGTGGGCGTGGCGACAAAATCGAGTACATAAAATCGCACGGGCAACCAACTTAGTGTTGGCTTTTTTACCGTTTGAAAAAGCGTTTTATGATCGCTTTAATGTGCCTTGTCGTTTTATCGGACATACGATGGCGGATACGATTGCGCTTAAGCCGAATCGTGCGGAAGCCTGTGTCGGTTTAAATTTGGACGAAGCACAACGTTACTTGGCGATTTTAGTCGGCAGTCGGGCGAGCGAAGTCGGCTTTTTAGCGGAGCCTTTCTTAAAAGCGGCGCAGATTCTGAAGCAAAAATATCCGGACTTACAATTTTTAGTACCGTTGGTAAATGACAAACGAATCGCTCAATTCGAGCAAATTAAAGCGCAAGTTGCCCCCGAGTTGGATGTGCATATTCTAAAAGGTAATGCCCGCCAAGCGATGATTGCGGCGGAAGCGACATTACTTGCTTCCGGTACGGCGGCATTAGAGGGAATGTTATGCAAATCACCGATGGTAGTCGGTTATAAAATGAAAGCGACGACTTACTGGCTGGCAAAACGTTTGGTAAAAACCAAATATATTTCCCTACCGAATTTATTAGCGGATGAAATGCTCGTTCCCGAATTGATTCAAGACGAATGTAATCCAGAAAATTTAGCTTGGTATTTGGGTAATTATTTGGCGGACGATGCAGACCATATAAAACAGCGAAACGAATTAAAACAGCGTTTTACTGAGCTACATAAACTGATCCAATGTGATGCGGACGCTCAAGCCGCTCAAGCGGTTGTCGATGTATTGGAAGCGGACACAAGCGGTCAAAATTAATTTTATTTTTACAAAAGGAACCTTACGGAATGTGGAAAGAAATTCTACTTAATTACGGTATTTTCTTATTGGAATTACTGACGTTGTTCGGCATTGTTGCGGTGGTAGTGATGCTGATTTTGGAAGCTAGAAAACAGCCTGAAAGCGGTGCGATTTCGATTACGAATCTGACTGAAAAATATCAGGAGCAACAAAAGTCTTTAGCGAATTTTTTCTTGAGTGAAGAAGCACAAAAACAAGCGGAAAAAGCGGAGAAAAAAGCGGCGAAAGAGAAAGCGAAGGCGGAGAAAAAACGTCTGAAAGAAGCCGGAGAGCATTCGGAGGAAGTGCAAAAGCCGCGCTTGTTTGTACTTAATTTTATCGGAGACGTTCAAGCGCATGCAGTGAGTTCTCTACGACGTGAAATTGATGCGGTTATTTCTTTAGCGAATAAAGAAGATGAAGTGTTATTAAGATTGGAAAGTCCGGGCGGCGTGGTACACGGTTACGGTTTGGCGGCTTCACAATTACAGCGTTTGCGTGATCATAATATCCCGCTGACGGTGGCGGTCGATAAAGTGGCGGCAAGCGGCGGTTATATGATGGCGTGCGTAGCGAATAAAATCGTATCCGCACCGTTTGCCATTATCGGCTCGGTCGGTGTGGTGGCTCAAGTGCCGAATATTCACCGTTTACTGAAAAAACACGAAATTGATGTGGACGTGATGACCGCTGGCGAATATAAACGCACGGTAACCTTAGTCGGCGAGAATACCGAGAAAGGCAAACAAAAATTCCAACAAGAATTGGAAGAAACTCACCAATTATTTAAACAATTCGTAGCGCAGAACCGCCCGCAATTGGATATTGAAAAAATCGCCACCGGCGAGCATTGGTTCGGTAAACAGGCGTTGGCACTCGACTTGGTTGATGAAATCAATACCAGCGATGATTTATTGCTTAATGCGATCAAAGAAAAAGAGGTGATCGAATTGAAATTTAAACAGAAGAAAAACCTCACGCAACGTTTAGGCGAGCAAGTGGAACTTTCCGTAGAAAACGTGATCGCCAAGTTACTGCATAAGCAACGTTCAAATATGATGTAATCGAGTGTTAAGCAAGCGGTTCGATTTTGTGAAATTTTTGCAAAATCGAACCGCTTATTTTTTTGGTTATGATCTTTACCAAACAAAACGCTAAAACAGCTTGCCCGATTAACAACTAATCTATAAAATTTGATCTCTTAAGTGGGAAAAAGTGGTGTTTTGTGGAATTTTTAGGAACTTTCCCTAAATTAACGAATCTTTTAAATGTATCAATAAGCTTGGCTAGGTTGGCAAAATGTTTCGCGGCGTAACTTCAATCAGTATCGATAATAAAGGACGGATCGCTATTCCGACTCGTTATCGTGCCGAATTGCGTGAACAACACGAGGGCGTTTTGGTTTGCACCGTTGATATTCGCCAGCCGTGTTTATTGCTTTATCCGTTACATGAATGGGAAACGGTGGAACAAAAACTACTTGCGCTTTCCAATTTTGATCCGATGCAGCGCCGTATTCAGCGCGTAATGCAAGGTTTTGCAACCGAATGTGAAATGGATGCTGCGGGCAGAATTTTACTTAGCCCCACACTCAGACAGCACGCACAGCTCGAGCAACAAATTATGTTGGTCGGGCAATTAAATAAATTTGAAATTTGGCAAGATAAACAGTGGCAATCACAAATTGCGGAAGATCTTGCCTTGGGCGGTTCGGCGGAAATGCTGAATTGCGAAGCCTTAAAAAACCTTTCTTTATAAGATAAATAAGTGAGTTGGAAAAATAATGAACGACACAGTCCATAAGCATATTACCGTATTGCTGCATGAAGCCGTTGACGGTTTGGCGATTAAGCCGAACGGTATTTACATAGACGGTACTTTCGGACGAGGCGGTCATTCTCGACTCATTCTCTCAAAACTTTCCGAACAAGGTCGCTTAATTGCGACGGATCGTGACCCACGTGCAATTGCCGAAGCGAATACGATTAATGATGCTCGTTTTCAAATTGTACATACCGCTTTTTCTGCAATTCCCGAAGTATGCGAACAATTAGGCTTAACCGGCAAAATTGACGGTATTTTGCTTGATCTCGGCGTTTCTTCGCCGCAGCTTGATGATTCGGAACGCGGCTTCAGTTTTATGCGTGACGGGCCGCTTGATATGCGTATGGATACCACTAAAGGTTTATCGGCTGCCGAATGGTTGGCACAAGTTTCAGCGGACGATTTGGCGTGGGTGCTAAAAACCTTCGGTGAAGAACGTTTTGCCAAACGCATTGCACAAGCGGTCGTTTCTTACAATAAATCTGCAACGGAAAAAATTTCTCGTACGCTTCAATTAGCGCAAATTATTGCTGATGCCGTGCCTTTCAAAGATAAGCATAAACATCCGGCAACCCGTTCGTTTCAGGCTATCCGTATCTTTATTAACAGCGAGTTGGACGAGCTGGAGAAAGCGTTACAGTCGGCATTAAGCGTATTGGCGCCGGAAGGACGTTTATCGATTATCAGTTTCCATTCGTTAGAAGATCGAATGGTTAAACAATTTATGAAGAAAAACAGTAAGGGCATGGACGTGCCGAAAGGTTTACCTATTTTGGAGGCGGAATTAAATAAAAATATTCCGCTCAAAACCATCGGTAAAGCGATTATGCCGAGTGAGGCGGAAATCGAAGCAAACCCTCGCTCACGTAGTGCCGTATTACGTATTGCGGAAAAAAGATAGAGGATTTAGCGAATGGCAAGTAATGAACGTTATCCGCTCCATCAAATTATTTTGGACGATTTAACCGGACATAATAAGGTCGCTTTACTATTGATTATCGCAGTAGTGGTAACCGCAATCGGTACGATTTGGATTACCCATCAAACCCGTTTATTGACGGCGGAACAAGGGAAGCTCGTACAAGCGCAACGTAAACTTGAAAATCAATATATTCACTTACAATTAGAAGAAAATGCGAAAAGCCAGAAATCTCGAGTAGAAGCGGCGGCGGCAAGTTTCGGTTTACAGTCGATTAAAAAAGAGCAAGAAGTTATTTTGGTTGAATAAAGCATGGCAAAGTCAGTTAAATTAAAGCGTAAACCTGCGGTAATAGAGCTGGTTATAGAGACAAAAAAGCAAACCGCTACGAAAAATGAGCCGAGTTACCTCCCGATTCGTTTCGGTATCGTCGGCGCTCTCATTTTCGTAATGGCGGCGATGCTGATTGCTAAAGCCGCACATATTCAATTATTTGATTCCGAACGTCTTATCAATGAAGCGAATAACCGTTCGTTGCGTACTAAAGAGCTGCCTTTTACCCGAGGACGTATTCTTGATCGTAACGGTCGATTCTTATCCATCAGTGTACCGATGTACTCTCTAACGCTTGACCCTCGCGAATATTTCGACAGCAAATTGCGCCGTACGCCGGAACGTTGGAAGCTGCTTGCGATGGAAATGGGTGCATCCAAAAGTAAAATCGAAAAAAGCGTTAATGATTTCATTGAGAAAAAGAACATCTCGAAAGAAAAAGTAGCCTTTGATCCTCGTTCCATCCTTAACACGAAAAGTGAAGATTACTGGACGCTTTTAGCGCAATCGACCGGGCTGGATTACAATACGTTAATCCAATCGGTGAGAAATAATCCGAGTTCCGCATTCTTAATGCAGGAAATTTCCGCCTCGCAACTCGAACGTTCTAAACTTGAAGCGATTGCCAAAGCAACCGGCGAAAAATATAACGACCTGATGGCGCGTTTATATAAAGCGGCGCGCCAGCGTTTTATCTACATCGCACGCCACGAGCCGGAGAGTATCGCCAATTATGCGCAAGAACTGAAAATCGACGGTATGGTATTGAAAGCCGAATCACGCCGTTTTTATCCGCTGGCGGAAGAAGCTTCGCAATTAATCGGTTTTACCGATATTGATGACGTACACGGTACGGAAGGTTTAGAGCGTAGTTTCGATTCTTTATTAATCGGTAAAAACGGTCGCCAAGTGATTCGTAAAGATGCGCGCGGTAATGTGATTGAAAATATTCGCGATGAAAAACAATACGATCCGCAAGACGTTATGTTGAGTATTGATGAAGAATTACAATCCGAAGTGTATAAAAAAATTAAAGAGGCGGTTATTGCCAATAATGCCGAATCCGGCACGGCGGTGTTAGTTGATGTGCAAACCGGCGAAATTTTGGCGATGGCGAATGCGCCTTCGTTTAACCCGAACAAACGGGACAGCTTTAAGCCGGAATTAATGCGTAACCGAGCGATTACCGATACTTTCGAGCCTGGTTCGACGGTTAAGCCGTTAGTGGTTTTAACCGCATTGCAAAACGGGGCGACTTATCGCGACGAAGTGATTAATACGCGTCCGTTTGTGGTAAACGGGCATACGATTAAAGACGTTGCGCCGCGTGAAAGTTTATCGCTGACCGGTATCTTACAGAAATCGAGTAATATCGGGGTGAGCCGTTTGGCGTTACGTATGCCGTCCACCGCACTGGTCGATACCTATAGCAAGGTCGGTTTCGGTAAAGATACCGGTTTAGGCTTGGGCGAACAAAAAGGGACGAACGGCGATCGTAAACGTTGGTCGGATATTGAACGAGCAACCATGGCGTACGGTTACGGTTTAAATATTACACCGTTACAGCTTGCGCGAGCTTATGCGACCTTGGGAAGTTTCGGTATTTATCGACCGCTTTCGATTACCAAAGTGGATCCGCCGGTTATCGGCGAACGAGTATTACCGGAAAAAATTACTCGTGACGTAGTGCATATGATGGAAAGTGTGGCGCAAAAAGGCGAAGGCGGTCAGAAAGCGATGGTGGAAGGTTATCGTGTGGCGGTGAAAACCGGTACGGCTCGTAAACTTGAAAAAGGGCAATACGTCGAAAAATATATTGCCTATACCGCAGGTGTTGCGCCGGCAAGCGATCCCCGCTTTGCCTTGGTTGTGTTGATTAACGAACCGAAAGCCGGACAATACTACGGCGGTTCGGTTTCCGCGCCGTTATTCTCGAGTATTATGGGCTATACCCTGAAAACGAGAAATATCAAACCGGATAACCTCACCGACACCGAAAGTGCCGTACGAGAAATTAAATTAGAACAAAAAGTAAATTAGAACAGAATAAATTAGGTAACAATATGAAACGTTTACTTCCCTTTCTCACCGAACTTGATGCTTGGGTGACGGAATTAAAACCGCTTAAGCAAATGACGTTGGATTCTCGCCAAGTTGATGAAGGCGATCTGTTTGTGGCGTTAAAAGGGCATCAAGTGGATGGTCGCCGATTTATTCAAAAAGCGATTGAGCAAGGCGCAGCTTTAGTCTTGGCGGAAGCGGACGAAGGGCAGGACGAAATTGAGTTAGATGCGAAATTTGCAAAATATAACTTAGATCGTACCGCTTGTAAGGTGGTTTCAGTGCCGAATTTGGCGCGTATTTTGTCGGAAATTGCCGGTGCGTTTTATGCCAATCCGTCTGAAAAACTCACTCTCGTAGGTGTAACCGGCACGAACGGCAAGACCACAAGCGCTCAATTACTTGCCCAATGGCACAATCTATTAGGCGGAAAATCGGCGGTAATGGGGACGATCGGTAACGGTTTATACGGCAAAGTACAAGAAGCGGCAAATACCACCGGTTCGGCGATTGAAGTACAGCGTAATTTAGCTAGCTTTGTGGAAATGGGCGCTGATTTTTGTGCGATGGAAGTGTCTTCGCACGGCTTGGCTCAATATCGTGCGGAAGCGTTAAGCTATGATTTAGCGGTGTTCACTAATTTAAGCCGTGATCATCTCGATTACCACAAGACAATGGAAGAATATGCACAAGCAAAATTCCGTTTGTTTAGCGAATTAGATACCAAAGCACAAGTATTAAACGCTGATGATGAAGTCGGGCGTGAATGGTTGGCAAAATTGCCGAATGCGGTTGCCGTC
This sequence comes from Actinobacillus lignieresii, assembly GCF_900444945.1. Classification (NCBI taxonomy): domain Bacteria; kingdom Pseudomonadati; phylum Pseudomonadota; class Gammaproteobacteria; order Pasteurellales; family Pasteurellaceae; genus Actinobacillus; species Actinobacillus lignieresii. Next base: position 14,341 of record NZ_UFRM01000001.1, read on the forward strand.
AGTACCGATGCGAGCTTTAGTAGCGAGCATAAATTCGTTAAAGCGACCGATGTGAGCTTTAGCTTACAAGGTGTAAAAATTGCGTTTGAATCAAGTTGGGGCAACGGCGAGTTGGATAGCCGTTTAATCGGTGCATTTAACGTCAATAATTTACTCACAGCATTAGCCGGCTTATTAGTGCTTGGTCACGATTTACAAAAATTAATTGAAACTGCACCGCTTCTGCAAGGGGTTGCGGGACGTATGGAATGTGTCGTTTCGCAAAAAAATCCGCAAAATAGGCCGCTTGTATTAGTCGATTACGCTCATACGCCGGATGCGTTGGAAAAAGCCTTGCAAGCGGCACGATTGCATACCGAAGGCGAGCTTTATTGTATTTTCGGTTGCGGTGGTGATCGTGATGCGGGTAAACGCCCGATGATGGCGGCGATTGCCGAAGAACTTGCGGATAAAGTGATTGCGACTGATGACAACCCGAGAACCGAAGATAATGCCAAAATTATGGCGGATATTCTCAAAGGTTTCGTTCAAGTGGAGAAAGTACAAGTAATCCACGATCGTGAACAAGCAATTAAAACCGCAATTGAACAAGCGAATGGAAAAGATGTGATTTTAATTGCCGGTAAAGGGCATGAGGACTACCAGATTATCGGCACGACTAAGCATCATTTTTCGGATCAGGAGACAGCGGCTAAATACCTGTAACTTGTCACTTTCTTTGCTTCGCCAAAGAAAGTAACCAAAGAAAGGCGACCCCAGATTTTCCTTTTTCCTCTGTTTATTGCTAACTTTTGGGACGAATTTTTCAAACTCGCTTGACACGAAAAATTGTCCTCAAAAGTTTACGCAACCGCTTCGGAGGAAAATAGGGGGAATGCAATAAATAGACTGAAGATAGATATTCAATGATAAAACTAACAACAAATGAAATTGCCGGCATTCTTAATGCGCAGTTGATTGGTGATGGCAATGTGGTGGTGGAAACCACCAGTACCGATACCCGACAAGCGGTCGAAAACGGACTGTTTTTTGCATTAAAAGGTGCGAATTTTGATGCGCATCATTACTTAGCTAATGCGGTGGAACAAGGCAGTGTGGCAGTAGTGGTTGAGCGTGAATGTGAGATTTCCGTACCGCAAATTGTGGTGAAAGATACACGCCTTGCGTTAGGCGAGTTAGCCAAATGGTTAAAAGCGAAACTTAATCCGAAAACCGTGGCGATGACCGGTTCTTCAGGCAAAACCACCGTAAAAGAAATGACGGCAAAAATTTTGCAAAAAATGACCGCTTGTGAAGATGAAGTGCTTTATACCTTTGGCAACCTAAATAACGACCTCGGTGTGCCGATGACCTTGTTACGTTTAACGCCGCAACATAAATTTGCGGTGGTGGAACTCGGGGCAAACCATATCGGCGAAATCGCTTATACCACAGCAATCACTCAACCGGACGCTTGTTTAGTGAATAACGTTGCCGCGGCGCATTTAGAAGGTTTCGGCTCACTCGAAGGTGTAGCGCAAGCAAAAGGCGAAATTTATCGAGGCTTAAAAGCCGGCGGTAAAGCGATTGTGAATCAAGCCTTTTATTATCCGCAATGGCAAAAAGAAATCGGTGAGCATGAGCTACAATCCTTCAGCTACACCGGTTCGGATCAAGATTCGTATGCAGATTTTTGGGCGGAAAACGTGGAATTAGGCTTATCCGGTTCTCATTTCACGCTACATTCTCCGCAAGGCGAAATTGAAATTAATTTGCCTTATTTAGGCGCGCATAATGTCAGTAATGCTTTAGCAGCAACTTCGCTCGCTATGGCGGTCGGTGCGGATTTAAATGCGGTCAAAGCCGGATTGGAGCAACGTTCGCAAGTGAAAGGTCGTTTGTATCCGGTTGAAGTTAATCCGCATTGTTTATTGATTGATGATACCTATAACGCCAATGTCGATTCGATGAAATCAGCGGTGGCGGTGTTAAAAAATTATCCGGCGTTCCGTATTTTTGCGGTCGGCGATATGGCGGAACTCGGTGACGAAAGTGCGGCTTGTCACCAACAAGTGGCGGATTTCGTACGCGAGGCAAATTTAGATTTAGTGGTGAGTTTCGGTAAGCAAAGTGCGGTAATCAGTCATGATACGGCACATCATTTTACCGATAAACAAGAGATGCACGATTTCTTATTGCCGATTATTTCGCAAAAAATTGCGGAAAAACAACCGCTTGTGTTATTGGCAAAAGGCTCTCGCAGCCAAAAAATGGAAACGTTGATTTCCGCTTTATGCCTTTCTTTGGGCGTTTCTTTTTAATGTTAAGGTAGATAGCGGTGCGAGCGTTTGCTCGTCGCTATTTAAATATGAATAAAATTTGCGGGTGATTTACCTGCTTAAAATAATTTAACAAGGGTTTTGTTATGTTAGTTTGGCTTGCTGAGTATTTAGTCCAATACAATACGGCATTTAACGTTGTATCTTATATTACTTTCCGTGCGATTATGGCGTTGCTTACCGCAATGGGAATCGGTTTATGGATTGGTCCCGAAGTGATTCGTCGCTTACAGCTCTTAAAATTCGGTCAAGAAGTACGTAATGACGGCCCGGAAAGCCACTTCAAAAAACGTGGTACGCCGACTATGGGTGGGATTATGATTTTAATCGCTATCGGTGTGAGTACCTTACTTTGGGCGGATTTACGTAACAGCTATATTTGGTTTGTGCTATTTGTGTTATTCGGTTACGGTGCGGTTGGTTTTGTCGATGATTACTGGAAAATCAAACGCAAAAATACCGACGGTTTAATTGCGCGTTGGAAATATTTCTGGTTGTCGGTGATTGCGCTGATTGCGGTATTCGGCATTTATGCGGTCGGTAAAGATACGGCGGCAACGCAGTTAGTCGTACCGTTCTTTAAAGACTTTATGCCACAGCTCGGTATTTTCTTTATCATTCTGTCTTACTTTGTGATTGTTGGTACTTCAAATGCGGTAAACCTAACAGACGGTTTAGATGGTTTAGCGATTGTACCGACCATTATGGTCGCATCGGCTTTTGCATTAATCGCCTGGGCGACCGGTAACTTCAATTTTGCACAATATTTACATATTCCGTTTGTTCCGAATGCCGGTGAATTAGTGATTCTATGTACTGCGATTGTCGGTGCCGGTTTAGGCTTCTTATGGTACAACACCTATCCGGCACAAGTATTTATGGGCGATGTCGGTTCACTTTCATTAGGCGGTGCGTTAGGTACGATTGCGGTATTGGTTCGCCAAGAATTATTACTCGTGATTATGGGCGGTGTATTCGTGGTGGAAGCGCTCTCGGTAATCTTACAAGTCGGTTCATACAAACTTCGCCAAAAACGTATTTTCCGTATGGCACCGATTCATCATCACTTCGAATTAAAAGGTTGGCCGGAACCTCGCGTTATCGTACGATTCTGGATCATTACCTTGATGCTGGTGTTAATCGGTTTAGTCACATTAAAACTTCGTTAATTCTAGGTGGGCTTGTCCCACCTTTTTCGCTTGCAAGCGGTCCGATTTATCCAAATTTTTACCTATTATAAAGAGATTCAATTATGCAAAACCAATATAAAAATAAGGTCGTTACCATTATCGGCTTAGGCAAAACAGGTTTATCTTGTGTCGAATTTTTTGCGGATAAGCAAGCAAAAGTACAAGTAATTGATACCCGTGAAAAACCGGCTGGTGCTGATCAGCTTCCGGCGGATGTGCCGTTGCATACCGGCGGTTTAAACAGCGAGTGGCTGTTAGCCTCCGATTTAATTGTAATTAGTCCGGGGCTTGCATTGGCTACACCGGAAATTCAACAAGCGATCAACGCCGGTGTGGAAGTGGTTGGCGATATCGAATTATTTGTACGTGAGGCGAAAGCGCCGATTATTGCGATTACCGGTGCAAACGGCAAAAGCACGGTCACGACCTTAGTGGCCGAAATGGCGAAACAAGCTGGTATAAAAGTCGGTATGGGCGGCAATATCGGGGTGCCGGTATTAAGTCTGTTAAACGATGAATATGAATTGTTTGTGTTGGAATTGTCCAGCTTCCAATTAGAAACCACTTCTTCTTTAAAAGCGGCGGCGGCGACCATTTTAAATATCAGTGAAGATCATATGGATCGTTACAATAACTCGGTGGAAGAATATCGTTTAGCGAAATTGCGTATTTATGACAATGCCGAGAATGTGATTGTAAACGGTGAAGATAGCCTGACTTATCCGCTTGAAACGCAAGCGGTTAAAAAATTGATTCGTTTTGCAGAGCATAATGCCGAATATACTATGCGCAACGGCATTCTATATTCGGGTGATGATGCGATTATCCCTACCAAAGAAATGCTGATTTCGGGTCGTCATAACGAAATGAATGCACTGGCAGCGATGGCATTAGCCGAAGCGGCAGGCATTTCGCGTGAAGGAATTGTAAAAGCATTGCAAGTGTACGGCGGTTTGGATCACCGTTTCCAAGCGGTTAAAACCAATGACGGCGTGCGTTGGGTAAACGACTCAAAAGCAACCAATGTCGGCAGTACGGTAGCGGCACTCAACGGCTTACAAGTAGCGGGAACGCTTTATTTGTTATTAGGCGGTGACGGTAAAGCCGCTGATTTTTCCGAGTTAAAACCGCTTATTAATAAACCGAATATTGTTTGTTATTGCTTCGGTCAGGACGGCGCGCAATTAGCCGCATTATCAAGCCAAAGCGTATTGGTGGAGACTATGCAACAAGCGATTGAGCAAATTCGCCCGCAACTGAAAAAAGGCGATATGGTGTTATTGTCACCGGCTTGCGCAAGCCTCGATCAATTTAAGAACTTTGAAGAACGTGGACAGGTTTTTGTCAAATTAGCTCAGGAAGTAACCGCTTAATATGTTAGAAAGATTGAAGACAGAATGGGATAAATGGGTTCGATTAACACCGGCGAATTCGTTATACGATCGTACTTTGCTTTGGCTGTTTTTCGGCTTACTGGTTATCGGCTTCATTATGGTTACCTCGGCATCAATTCCGGTCAGTACCCGTTTAAACAATGATCCGTTTTATTTTGCGGTGCGTGACGGCGTCTATTTAGCGGCGGCATTGTTTGCCTTTGTCACGATCGTGCAAATTCCGACCGAAAGCTGGGAAAAGCGAAACGTGCTGTTTTTCCTCGTATCGCTGGCTTTTTTGGTTATCGTATTGATTTTCGGACGCAGTATTAACGGTGCGGTGCGTTGGATCCCATTAGGACCGATTAATTTCCAACCGGCAGAATTGGCGAAATTAGCGATTATTTGTTATTTTTCCAGCTTCTACGTACGAAAATACGATGAGATGCGAACTAAGCGATTAAGTTTTATTCGCCCTATGGTAATTCTCAGCATTTTCGGTTTCCTATTGCTGTTACAACCGGATTTAGGTAGTACCTTCGTACTCTTTATGCTCACTTTTGCGATGTTGTTTATTATGGGCGCAAGAGTAATGCAGTTCCTATTTTTAGGGGTAACGGGTATTTTACTGTTTGCCTTTTTGGTACTGACGTCAGAATATCGTTTAAAACGAGTGACCTCGTTTATGGATCCGTTCGCCGATGCTTACGGGGACGGTTTCCAACTTTCAAATTCACAAATGGCATTCGGTCAGGGCGAATTTTGGGGACAGGGGTTAGGTAACTCAATCCAAAAATTAGAATACCTTCCCGAAGCGCATACTGACTTTGTTATGGCGGTAGTCGGTGAAGAATTCGGTTTTATCGGGATTGTCGCCATCGTGATTTTATTATCGGTGTTATCGTTACGCGCACTTAAAATCAGTCGAGACGCGTTAAAACTGGAAGCGCGTTTCAGAGGCTTTTTCGCCTTCGGTATTGCGATTTGGATTTTTATTCAAGGCTTTGTGAACTTAGGCGTTGCCTCAGGTTTATTGCCAACCAAAGGTTTGACTTTCCCGCTCGTAAGTTACGGCGGATCCAGTTTAGTGATTATGTCGATCGCGATTGCGGTACTTTTACGCATAGACTATGAAAATCGCCTAGAACTGGTTGGACACGCTCAAATTAAAGAGAGTTAAGATCAACAAGCGGTCGGAATTTGCAAAAAATTTGCAAAAACTGACCGCTTTCTTTTTCCGTAAATTGTCAATTTCCTGTACAATAACAACAATTTGTCTAAAAAAAGTTTCACAAGCGGTCGATTCCGCTCAAAAGTTTGTAAAAGAGATCAAAATGGCTAAAAAACTTCTTGTTATGGCAGGCGGAACCGGCGGTCATGTCTTTCCGGCAATTGCCGTAGCGCGCGAGTTGCAAAAACAAGGCTGGGAGATCCGTTGGTTAGGTACCAAAGATCGAATGGAAGCCGACCTTGTGCCGAAGCACGGTATTCCGATTGAGTTTATTCAAATTTCCGGATTAAAAGGAAAGGGAATCGGAGCATTATTGAAAGCGCCGTTTGCGATTTTTAAAGCGGTTATGCAGGCGCGTAAAATCATTAAAAATTACCAGCCTGATGCGGTACTCGGTATGGGCGGTTATGTGTCCGGGCCGGGCGGTATTGCTGCGAAATTGTGCGGTGTGCCGGTTATTTTACATGAACAAAATGCGGTTGCCGGTTTAACTAATGTTTGGTTATCAAAAATCGCTCGCCGTGTGTTACAAGCATTCCCGACCGCATTCCCAAATGCGGAAGTGGTGGGGAATCCGGTGCGTGAAGATCTCGCTCGGCTAGAAGCGCCAGAAATTCGTTTTGCCGAACGCGGTTATCCGATCAATATTTTAGTAATGGGCGGCAGCCAAGGCGCAAGAGTGATTAACCAAACCGTACCTGAAGTGGCGAAACAACTCGGTAACAATGTTTTTATTAGTCATCAAGTAGGGAAAGGTAACCTCGGCGGGGTAGAAGAAATTTATCAAGCGACCGGCAACGGTATCGCCGCCGAATTTATTGACGATATGGCGCAGGCTTATAGCTGGGCGGACTTAGTGATTTGCCGTTCGGGAGCTTTGACCGTCTGCGAAATCGCCGCGGCAGGCTTACCGGCAATTTTTGTGCCGTATCAACATAAAGACCGCCAACAATATTTGAATGCGACTTATTTGGCGGATGACGGTGCGGCAATCATTATCGAGCAACAAGATTTTACGCCGCAGACTTTATTAAACGCACTTCAGCCGTTAATTGCCGATCGCCGAAAACTTACCGAAATGGCGGTAAAAGCCAGAGCGAAAGCAACGCCAACCGCCGCTCAACGTGTGGCGGAAGTGATTATTGAACAGGCGAAATAATGAGACTGCTACGAAGAAAAGTATTTGCAAAGTCGTAGCAAAGATAGGAAAAGAATAGATGAATAATTACCAAGATAAAATTAAAAAATTAGTGCCGGAAATGCGCCGTGTAAATCAGATCCATTTTATCGGTATCGGCGGTGCCGGTATGAGCGGTATTGCCGAAGTGCTGTTAAATGAAGGCTATCAAATTTCCGGTTCGGATATTGCCGAAGGTCCGGTAACTAAACGTTTAGCTGAAGCCGGTGCGAAAGTGTTTATCGGTCATCAAGCGGAGAATGTTGCCGGTGCAAGCGTAGTGGTTGCTTCCAGTGCGATTGACGACAGCAATCCGGAAGTGCGTGCGGCAAAAGAAGCGCGTATTCCGGTGATTCAGCGTGCGCAAATGTTGGCGGAAATTATGCGTTTTCGTCACGGTATTGCGGTTGCGGGAACGCATGGTAAAACAACGACTACCGCAATGATTTCGATGATCTATACCGAAGCGAAATTAGACCCGACTTTTGTAAACGGCGGTTTGGTTAAATCGGCGGGGAAAAATGCGCATTTGGGCGCCAGTCGCTATTTAATTGCGGAAGCGGATGAAAGTGATGCGTCGTTCTTACACTTACAACCGATGGTTTCGGTCGTAACTAATATCGAACCGGATCATATGGACACTTACGGCGGCGATTTCGAGCAGATGAAAGCGACTTACGTAAAATTCCTACGCAACTTACCGTTCTACGGTTTAGCGGTGATGTGTGCCGATGATGAAACGGTAATGGAAATTGCGCCGCAAGTCGGTCGTCAAGTATTAACTTACGGCTTTAGTGAAAAAGCGGATTACCGTATCGAAGATTATCAACAAACCGGTTTCCAAGGTCATTACACTGTGGTTTGTCCGAACGGCGAGCGTATTGACGTATTGTTGAATGTGCCGGGTAAACACAATGCACTGAATGCAACAGCCGCACTGGCGGTCGCAAAAGAAGAAGGGATTGCCAACGAAGCGATTTTAGCCGCACTTGCCGATTTCCAAGGTGCAGGTCGTCGTTTTGACCAATTAGGCTCATTTATTCGTCCGAACGGTAAAGTGATGTTGGTTGATGACTACGGTCATCACCCGACCGAAGTGGATGTAACGATTAAAGCGGCTCGCTCAGGTTGGGAAAACAAACGTGTTGTGATGATTTTCCAACCGCACCGTTATTCGCGTACCCGTGATTTATTTGATGATTTCGTACAAGTGTTATCGCAAGTCGATGCGTTAATTATGCTTGAAGTGTATGCGGCGGGCGAAGCGCCGATTGTCGGTGCGGATAGTAAAGCGCTATGCCGTTCAATCCGTAATTTGGGTAAAGTGGATCCGATTTTGGTTTCGGATACCGATCAGCTCGGTGAAGTATTAGATCAAATTATCCAAGACGGCGATTTAATTCTTGCACAAGGTGCCGGTAGTGTAAGCCGCATTTCTCGTGGCTTGGCGGAAAGCTGGAAAGCCTAACAAGCGGTAAGATTTGCAAAAAATTTTGTAAAATTGACCGCTTGTGAATCTCCAATCGGTCAGTAGGGATACGAGGCCTCGTGTCCACAATAAGAAAGGATAAAAAGATGAGCATTAAAGACGAAAAAATTGCGGTGTTATTCGGCGGTGTTTCTCAAGAACGCGAAGTATCGCTAAATTCGGGCGCAGCGGTAACCGAAGCGTTAAAATCGCTTGGCTATAATGTGGAAGGTTTTGATACCAAAGATTTCCCGATTGAAAAATTAAAAGAAAAAGGCATTCAACGCGTTTTCAACATTTTACACGGCGGTATCGGTGAAAACGGTGTGTTACAAGGCGCATTGGAGCAAATGGGTATTCCTTATACCGGTTGTGGGGTAATGGCGTCTGCGGTGACCTTAGATAAATTCCGTACCAAATTAATGTGGCAAGCAGTCGGCTTGCCAACGGCAGAAATGGTGGTTATTCGTCGCGGAGAAACGGTCGATTCCGAACAAATTATTGCAAAATTAGGTTTACCGGTTTTCGTTAAACCTTCAAGCGAAGGTTCAAGTGTCGGCGTAACCAAAGTAAAAACGGTTGAGCAATTATTGCCGGCGGTGGAAGAAGCGTTAAAATTCGATTCAATCGTCTTAGTAGAAGCTTTCTTGGCGGGTAAGGAGTATTCTGTTCCGGTGCTAGACGGTCAAGTATTACCGGCGGTACAAATCATTCCCGAAGGGGAGTTTTATGATTACCACGCCAAATATATCTCGGATAATACGCAATATCTCGTACCGGCGTTAAGTGACGATCGTCAGGCGGAAGTAGCGGAACTGGTCAAAGCGGCGTATGAGGTGGTCGGATGCCGTGGTTGGAGCCGTATTGATGTGATGGAAGATGCGAACGGCAATTTCAATTTGGTTGAAGTGAATACTTGTCCGGGTATGACAAGCCATAGTATTTTCCCTAAATCGGCGGCAACGGTCGGCATTCCGTTTGAAAAATTAGTCGAACGTGTATTGGAGTTAAGTGCCTAATGGTTTCTGTGTTACGGAAAAAAACGGCTGCGTCCGTCCGTTTCAAACCGCTAAAAGTGAGATCTTCGCTAAATCCATTCAATCGGATAGTATTAATTAAACCGTTGATTGTGTTATTATGCGTAATCTTTGCGTTTCTTGTGTATAGTAATTGGCATAGTTGGTTGGAAAGTCTGGATCGGAACCCGATTCGGGCTTATGCACTTACTCATAAGACAAGATTTACGACAAATGCGGATATCCGGGAAACTTTATCGCAAAAACCGGCTCTAAAAGGATATTTCGGTCAAGATATTCAAGACGTTAAAGCAAAATTATTAGCGATTTCTTGGGTGAGAGACGTCGTGGTTCGAAAAGTTTATCCGGATCGTTTAAGTATCACATTGATTGAACACAATCCTGTTGCCGTATGGAATGACGTGAATTTTTTATCCGAGCAAGGCATTGTATTCAGTTTACCGCCGGATAGGATCGATAAAACCGGATTCCCGATGCTGTACGGACCTGATACCGAAGGTAAAGTGGTTTTAGAGGCGTGGAGTAAAATCAAAGCGGATTTAAAAGCGCGTAATTTGGATTTATCTTCCGTTTCCGTAGATAATCGAGGTTCTTGGACGATAACTTTGTCGAACAATGTCGAACTCAGATTAGGTCGTGGCGAATGGACGCCTAAAATCGATCGCTTCGTGACGATTTTCCCTGAAATTGATGTACCGGAAGGAAAAAAACTTGCTTATGTCGATTTGCGCTACGAACATGGCGCGGCGGTCGGTTTTAGTCCTTTACCTAAATAATTTTTTGCAAGCATAATATAACGATATGACAAAAATAGCAGAATCCAAAATCATTGTCGGTCTAGATATCGGCACATCAAAAGTTGTCGCCGTAGTCGGTGAAGTATTGCCTGACGGCGTGATTAATGTTATCGGTTCGGGTAGTTGCCCAGCTAAAGGCGTTGATCGCGGCGGTGTTATCGACTTAGATGCAGCGGTAAATTCGATTCAACGTGCGATAGAACAAGCCGAATCTGTTTCCGATTGTCAAATTATCGGCGTAACGCTTGCGATTTCCGGTCAGCATATTACTGCGTTGAACGAAAGCGGTACCGTACCGCTTTCAGGTACGGTAACAAACGAAGATATTGATGCGGCTATTCATATAGCACGTTCGATTAAGTTACCTGACGGATTGGAGACCTTACATATTATTCCGCAGGAATATAAAGTGGACAGATTACCGGCAACCAAAAACCCGGTCGGTTTATCCGGTATGCGCTTGCAAGCACAAGCACATATTATCACTTGTCACCAAGATTGGTTACGTAACCTGAAAAATGCGGTAGAGCGAGCGAAATTAAAAGTGGATCAAGTGGTCTTTTCCGGACTTGCATCAAGTTATTCGGTTTTAACCGAAGACGAGAAAGAATTAGGCGTATGCTTGATCGACATCGGCGGCGGTACAATGGATATTCTTGTTTATACCGACGGTGCGTTACGTTTTAGTAAAGTGATTCCTTTTGCCGGTAATAATGTTACCGATTATATTGCGCAAGTCTTCACTACTTCTCGCAATGAAGCCGAGAGTATTAAAATCAATTACGGTAGCGCAGTTAATCCGCCTACGCATAATGCGGATAAGAAAATTGAAGTTGCAGGGCTTGGCGGTCGTATGCCTAGAACCTTTACTAAAGCGCAAGTTGCTACCGTGACTTCACAATGTTATAGTGATTTGTTAAAAGTCGTAGAAAACGAATTGGTACAATTACGTCATGAATTGCTGCAAAAAGGCATAAAACAGGAATTAATTGCAGGTTTTGTGCTTACGGGTGGTGGTTCGCAAATCGAAGATATTGTAGAATGTGCGAGAGAAATTTTCGGCTCTCAGGTAAGAGTCGGATATCCGTTGAATATTACAGGATTGACGGATTACGTAAATAAGCCGCAATATGCGACAGTACTCGGTCTTTTACAATATAGCCATTATAACTCGGATGAAAAGGGGAAGGGCGAAATCAGCGAGAAAGTAGATAGTATCCTTGATATTCTGAGTCGAGGGCTGAAAAAAGTAGTTAATGTGGCAAGATCGAATTTTTAAATGTGTTGAGTTGCAAATCAGCACGAGGGAGATAAAAAATGTTTGAACCTATTTATGAAACAACGCAAGATGCGGTAATTAAGGTAGTCGGCGTTGGTGGCGGTGGTGGTAACGCACTAAACCATATGGTGGACGGAAACCTGAATAACGAAGGTGTCGGCGGCGTTGAGTTTTTCTCGGTAAATACCGATGCGCAAGTATTGCGTACAAGTTCCGTGCGCCAAACGATTCAAATCGGTGCGAATATCACTAAAGGTTTAGGTGCCGGTGCAAATCCGAATGTAGGTCGTCAAGCAGCGGAAGAAGACCGCGAAGCGTTATCGAATATGCTTGCGGGTGCGGATATGGTATTTATCTCTGCCGGTATGGGCGGCGGTACGGGTACCGGTGCGGCGCCGGTTATTGCCGATATCGCAAAATCGCAAGGTTCATTAACGGTTGCCATCGTAACCAAACCGTTCCGTTTCGAAGGTAACAAACGTATGAATTACGCGGAGCAAGGTATCCAAGAGTTATCTAAGCACGTAGATTCATTAATTATCATCCCTAACGATAAATTATTAAAGGTATTACCTAAAAATACGAAAATGATGGATGCTTTCAAAGCGGCGAATGATATTTTACGTAACGCCGTTTTAGGTATCACCGATATGATTACCTCTCCGGGGTTAATTAACGTGGACTTTGCCGACGTGAAAACCGTTATGTCGGAAATGGGACGTGCGATGATGGGTACCGGTATTGCCGAAGGCGAAGACCGTGCAGAACATGCGGCGCATGATGCGGTAGCCAGCCCGTTATTGGAAGATGTCGATTTATCCGGTGCGAAAGGTATCTTAGTAAGTATCTCTTCAGGTTTAGATATTGAGTTAAACGAAGTCGATGTGATTATGGATTATATCCACAGTTTTGCCGCTCCGGATGCGACGATTGTATTCGGTACTTCGGTTTATCCGGAAATGGAAGGTAAACTTCGCGTAACATTAGTGGCGACAGGTATCGGTCAAGCGGAAGAATTAACGTTACCGAGAGCGACTGTCGTTCCGCAACCAATGCAACAACCTATGCAACAGCAAGGCTATCAACAACAAGCGCAACAGCCTCAACAACCTGCTTTTGCACAACAGGGTTACGCTCAGCCGGCGCAATTCGCTCAACCGCAACAAGCGGCTCCGAAACCTCAGCAAGTGGATTCTTCCCAAGTTTGGTCTCCTAATTCGATTCCGGGATTTATGAGAAACGGTCAATAACGCCGTTACCCAAACGGGAATAAGGATAGAATATGATTAAACAAAGAACATTAAAACAAGCGACTAAAGTCACCGGTATCGGTTTGCACAGCGGTAAAAAAGTAACGCTAACGTTACGTCCCGCACCGGCTAATACGGGGATTGTTTATGCTCGTACGGATTTAGAACCGGCGGTGTATTTTCCTGCAAGTGCGGAATCTATTCGTGATACGCAGCTTTGTACTTGTATGATTAATGATGACGGTGTACGTATTTCAACGGTTGAACACTTAAATGCGGCAATGGCTTCATTAGGTTTGGATAACTTAATCGTTGAAGTTGATGCGCCTGAAATTCCGATTATGGATGGCAGTGCGAGTCCGTTCATCTATTTATTATTAGATGCCGGTATTGAAGAGCAAGACGCACCGAAGAAATTTATTCGTATCAGAGAAACGGTACGTGTGGAAGAAGGCGATAAATGGGCGGAAATGAAGCCTTATAGCAAAGGCTTAAAACTAGATTTCACCATTGATTTTAGCCATCCGATGATCAGTAAGGATGTGCGTAATTTCAAAATGGAATTATCTGCCGAAAACTTTATTCACAAAATCAGCCGTGCAAGAACTTTCACCTTTATGAAAGATGTTGAATATCTTCAATCAATCGGCTTAGCATTAGGCGGTAGCCTTGATAATGCGATCGTATTAGATGAATATCGTATCTTGAATGAAGAAGGCTTACGCTATAAAGACGAATTGGTTAAGCATAAAATGTTAGACTCAATCGGCGACTTATTTATGTGCGGTTATAATATCCTTGGTGATTTCAGTGCATATAAATCGGGACACGGTTTAAATAACAAATTATTACGTGCAATCCTTGCTAACGAAAATGCTTGGGAATTTGTAACCTTTGAAGATAAAGAACAAGCGCCGCAAGGTTATCGTATCGGTGAACAAGTCTTTATCTAGTATCAAGATTAATTAATTTAAAAATCCTCGTTGATGAAAATCGGCGAGGATTTTTTTATGGCAAGCGGTCGGATTCAGCAAAAATTTTGCAAAAATACTTTACTGTTCAAAAAAACAGTAATAGTATATATCCATACAGGATATATTTTTACAGGTGTTTTATGCTTACTCATTTAACGGTTAATAATTTTGCAATTGTTCGTCACTTAACATTAGAGCTGAATGAAGGTATGTCCGTGATTACCGGCGAAACCGGGGCGGGTAAGTCCATTGCGATTGATGCGTTAAGCCTTTGTCTCGGCTATCGTTCGGAAAGCAGTATGATTCGTCATGGTGCGGATAAAGCGGATATTACCGCAACCTTTAGTATGCAAGCGACTAGCCCGGCTTATTTATGGTTGAAACAACATGAATTACTGGATGAAGATAATCCGCAAGAATGCATTTTACGCCGTATGATTAACCAAGAGGGACGTTCTAAGGCATTTGTAAACAATCGTCCGTTACCGATTTCTCATCTACGAGAGTTAGGCCAATATCTGATTCATTTGAACGGTCAGCACGCACCGCAATTATTATTAAAAAGTGAGTATCAGTTGGAGGTATTAGATAACTATGCCGGTATCTATAGTTTGTTAAATGAAATGAGTAGCCAATACCAGCGTTGGAAGAAATTACATCAGCAAGTGAAAAATTTCCGCCAACAGTGCCAAGAGAATGAGGCTCGTAAACAGCTGCTGCAATATCAAGTAGATGAGCTAGATGAGTTTGCGATTAAGCAAGGTGAATTTGAGGAAATGGAAGAAACGCATAGCCGGTTATCCAATTCCGAAGCATTAACCGCATTATCCCAAGAGGTGACTGATTTACTGAGCGAAAGTGAACTAAATGTCGATTCAATGTTATATAAGGCGATTCGTCATTTAGAAGATTTAGTCGAGGTTGATTCACGTTATCAATCGGCACTAAATATGTTAAATGAAGCACTTATTCAGGTTCAGGAAGCCAGTTCCGAGGTGAGTGATTTAGCCGGCAAAATAGAGCAAGATCCGGATTTACTCAATGAGTTGGATATACGTATTAGTAAGACGCTTCAATTAGCCCGTAAGCACCATGTATTGCCGGAGAATTTATGGCAACATCACGAATTTATTCAGCAAGAATTACAAAAACTGGAGGATTTTGCCGGAAATGAAGAACAGTTAATTGCGGATGAGCAAGCGGCTCATCAACAGTCTATTAAGCTGGCTGAGCAAATTTATCAAAAGCGTCTTGAGGCAGGTAAAAAATTAGCTGAGCAAGTGACGGCACAAATTAAACGTCTTTCAATGGAAAACGGCGAGTTCTTTATTGATGTTCAGCATGATGCAAAAAGATTATCAAGTAACGGGGCTGATGTTGTTGAATTTAATTTGCGCAGTAATTTAGGGCAACAGGCTCAGCCGTTAGCTAAAATCGCTTCCGGCGGTGAGTTATCACGTATTTCCTTGGCTGTACAGGTGTTGACGGCAAATAAATTATCCACACCGACAATTATTTTTGATGAGGTGGATGTTGGGATTAGCGGCCCGACAGCCACCATAGTCGGTAAGCTGTTACGCCAATTAGGTAAGAAATGTCAGGTGCTTTGCGTGACACATTTACCGCAGGTAGCAAGCTATGGGCATCACCATTTTAATGTGCAAAAGTATGTGGAAAATAATCAGACGGAAACTCAAATGTCGTTATTAACCCAAGCGGAACGCGTTCAGGTCTTAGCAAGATTATTAGGTGGAAGTAAGATTACCGATACGGTGCTTGCTAATGCACAGGAAATGCTAGATTTAGTTGAATAACATCACTGAGTAACATAGTCAAATTAAACGAAATAAGCGGTCGTTTTTTTAGAGAGCAACGCAATTTTTGCAAAGTTTTCCTAAAAAAAACGACCGCTTGTTGTTATGATTCGTCAGTATGAATCAGCTATTTTCTGAAGCGCTAAACAAACTGAGTTAAATCAATTACTTTATCGCAGCTTTTCTCAATCAAATAGGGATCATGACTCACAATCACTAATGCACATTTACGTTGGCGACATTGATTGATTAATAACTCAATCGTTTCTTTTTGCGTGATCGGATCTAAGCGAGAAGTGACTTCATCGGCAAAAAGTAATACCGGCTCAAGCAATAATGCACGTAAGATCGCAACCCGTTGTAATTCTCCGCCTGAGACGTTTTCCGCATTACGGGCGAGAATTTCCGGAGCAAGTGCTAGCTGTTGCAGTAAAGTTGGAATTTGCGAACGATCTAACTTATGTTTATTAATCACATCATCCAAAAGTGTTTGTAAGCTGACGGTCGGCGCAAATGCTTCCGGTGGATCTTGGTATAGTTTTAGCACCTGATGTTTTTTATGTTGCCGGCTGTGCCAGATTACCTCGCCCGATTTAGGCTTAAGCAAACCGCATAACACATCAGCGAGCGTACTTTTGCCGATACCGCTGTGTCCGACAACGCCTAGGATTTCGCCTTGGTGTAAGTCAAATGAAAGTCCGCTGAAAAGTGTGCGTTTACCTCGTGCAACACTCAGGTTTTTCACCGAAACAAGCGGTTGATTTTTTGCAAAATTTTGCGAATTTTCGACCGCTTGCCAATGTATCGGATCGGCGGAAATCAAGGCTTTTGTATATGGATGCTGCGGGTCGGCAAGCAATGTCTCTGCTGCACCTTTTTCTAGTAATTGGCCCTTTTTCATCACTAAGATTTCGCCGCCTAATTGTTCGGCAACGTCAATATCGTGCGTGATGGTAAGCAAACCGCCTTGTTGCTGATAAGCCTGTTTGAGTAATTGAATCACATTTGCCTTGCTTTTCGGATCAAGCCCTTTGGTCGGTTCATCTGCTAACAAAATTTTACCGCCGGCAGCGGTAGCGATAGCAAAAGAAGCGCGTTGAGCCATACCGCCGGAGAGTTGGTGCGGATAGGCGGTTTCCCATGCTTTTAAACCTAAATGCTCAAGGGTTTTTTTACCCTCATTTTTTGCCGCTTGTTTATCTTTTTTAGCAACAAAAGTAAAACTTTCCCAAAGCTGTTTACCTATCGTCATAATCGGGTCAAGAGAACGACGAGGTTCTTGCGGCAACATTACCAACGTTTTACCCCAAAGCGATTCGAGCTGTGTGTTCTCGGTTTTGCCATTTTCTACAAAAATTTGACCGCTTGCTTCCAACTCTTTCGGTAAAGCACCCATAATCGCTTGAATCAGCAGGCTTTTCCCTGAGCCGGTTTCACCGAGAATCGTGATATTTTTACCTTGTTCTAGCGTTAAACTTATCGGCTCAACTAAAGTTAAACCTGTAGTGGTTTTTACCCCAACATTTTCAATTCGTAGCAGTGCCATTATTTTACTCTCCCGGATAACAGTTGAAGGCTAAGTACCATTAAAAAGACTGCAATGACCGGCTGCATAAAGACCCAAGGGGCTTCATAGTAGTAAGGAAATAATTCGGTCATCATTAAACCTAATTCGGCTGTAGGTGGACGTAGGCCCACATTTACAAATCCGAGAGTGGCTAATGCCAGAATTGCATTACCGAGCGAGAAGGCACTTAAGGTTACAATAAGCGGTAGCAAACGGGGTAAAAGATGACGTTTAAAGCTATAAACTAATCCCATGCCCATTAAGCGAGAAGATTCGATTTCAGCACTGGAAGCAAGTGTTTGGCTGACTGCTCGAATTACACGGAAAAACTCTACCCACATTACCAAAGCGATACCTAAATAGAGTGTCCAAAATGATCCCGGTGATAATGAGGCAAAGAGTAGAATCAATAACAATCCGGGTAACGCCATCACCAAATCGCAGATAAAGCTAAATAGTCGGTCAAGCCATCCACCGAAAAAGCCGGCTAGAATACCAAATACTAGTCCGGCAATTAATGCACAAAATACACTAAATAGCGATAGACCGAATGATAAACGAATCGCCGAAGCAAGGCGAGCAAGCATATCTCTACCGAGATGATCGGTGCCGAGCCAAGCAAACTCATCAGGTTTAGCAAGCATATTACCAAGATCTTGGAAGCCAATATCCATCGGGTAAAAATAAGGCTGTAAAAAGGCAAAAGCGAGTAATATAGTAAGAATTATCGCCCCTATTTTTTGGCTAAATGTCATTTTATTCATTGTTATTCTCCATGACGTTTATGGGTAATTCGCGGGTCAATCCACGTACTCAGCATATCTGCGCACATATTTAACAGTACGAATAAACCGCCCATCACCAGAGATGTACCTTGGATCATCGGCACATCTCGAGCAATAATGGCGTGTACTAAAGCGTGTCCGCTGCCCGGCCAAGCGAAGAGACTTTCTACCACGACCACACCTTCAATCAGATAAACCAGCTGTACCGCATGGTAAGCAATGACCGGAATCGCAATATTGCGGATACCGTGGCGGGTAAAAGTTTGCCATTTTGAAAGCCCCTTTAAGCGCGCAAATTGGTAATATTCGGATTGTTTTACCTGTAACATTGCGGCACGTGTCACACGAACAGAAACCGCACTTAAACCTAATGCCAAAGTAAAAGCCGGTAAAACAAAATGTTGCCATTTACCGTAACCGCCGGCAGGCAGCCAACGTAATGTCGCCGAAAAGAGCGTAATCAGTCCGATAGCGATAATAAATGCCGGTACGGAGCGAAACAGCGTGCTGAATACCAAGGTAAAGCGGTCAAAAAAGCCGTTTTCTTTGCGAGCGGCAAGTACACCAAGAATCGGACCAATCATAATTGCCATAACGAGCGCAACCAGAGCAAGACTAAGTGTATGCCCGAATTGATGGGCAATTTCACTCCAAACCGAATCGCCGGTAACTAAAGATTTACCTAAATTAAGTTGTAAAAGATCAAGTAGCCAGTTGCCGTAGCTTTGCCACCAAGGTTGATCTAGTCCTAATTCGGTACGAACTAAATCGGCGGCGGCACTATCGACTTGATCATAACCGTAACGACTTGCCGCAATACGATAAGCCATATCGCCGGAGAGTTGTCGTGTCAAAATAAAAGTAAGCGTGCCGACCGACCAAATCACTAAAATAATTTGCAGTAGGCGTCTGAAAATAATCTTAAGCATATTTTTAACCGTGAGAATTCATATAAAAAACACGGAAAGCGGCTTAAATTTGTATGCTGTTTTCCGTGTTTTTAATGCTAAATTTTTATCATGTTATTTTGTGAGTTTTTCTAAAAAGAATCTTCTTTCGAATGTATCTAGCGTAACGCCTTTCATCTCATTATGTGTTGCGACATTTTGCTGATAATACACAATTGGAATAATCGGTAATTCATCATGAATGATTCGGCTAACCGTTTGTTTTAACTGCTTAGCTTTTTGCGGATCACGTTCCGTTTCGATTTTCTCTAACGTTTGTGCTAATTGTTCATTGCTCCAGTTCATTACACCCCAGTCGCTGCCGCCTTTGGCATAATCCTGTACGATTACACCGAACGGATCGATGGTTTTACCATAGTTCAACGCATAGAGTGCCATTTCTAAGCTACCGTCTTTATGACCGGCAGGAATTTCACTCGAATTGCCGACAGAAACATTGACATCAATACCAATCTCTCGCCATTGTGCTTGGAGAATAGTCGCAATAATCGGTAATTCCGGACGATCCGAGAAGGTTCTTAAGGTAAAGCTGAACGGCTTTCCTTCTTTATCGGTTAATTTGCCTTCGCTATTGAATTGATATCCGGCAGCGGTTAAATTTTGTTTGATTTTTGCAATATCAACGCTTTCGTCTTTATTTTCCACACGCCAATCGGCAAAGGCTTTCGGTAAGATTTGATCCGCCGCACCGTCTTTAATTTTTAACACTTGTTCGGCAATCGCCTTACGGTTAATTGCCTGTGAAAGTGCTTGGCGAATTGTTAAATCTTTAAAGAACGGTTTAGCCGCATCCATCTTCATTTGAATCGTACGAGCGATAGAACCGCTGGTAACAGTTAAATTCGGATCGGTTTTTAAACGTGCGACACTGGCGGTATCTAAATTAAATACTAATGAACTTGCATCGCTTTGTGCCATTAATACACGAGTTTCACTACGGCTGCTGGCTAAATAATTTGCATGAAGGACCTTCGGTTTTTCTCCCCAGTATTGCTCAAAACGAACCGCTTCAATTTTTTGCGGTGCTTCGACTTTGGTCGCTTTAAAAGCACCGGTACCGATTAATTTTACCACTTCGTTTTTTTCATTAAATGCTTCGTCCGCTAAAATAATGGTGGAATAGTGCGTTAAAAAAGATGGGAAGGGTACGAACGATTTCGTGAGTTTAAATTTAACTTGGTTGTCCCCTAATGCACTGATCTCTTGGATAAAGGCTTTTTGTAGAATGCTCGGTTGCGCCATTAATAAATTGAGATTTTTGGCTACGGTTTGCGCATTTACTTTTTCACCGTTATGGAAGGTTGCATCACGTAGAGTAAAAGTCCACTCGGTTGCGTCTTCATTACTTTGCCATTCTGTTGCCAATCCCGGAATCAATTCGCCTTTTTCATTCGCTTCAACTAAAGTTTCGGCTAAGTTCATTCGTTGGAAAATAACGCCGGATTGAGTCGGATGCAAACTGTTTAGCTCCCAAGGCGCAATTACGGTGACTTGAGTTAATTCGTTGTTTTTTAAGTTTTTAACTTCGCTTTCTTTATTATTTTGCGGATTGTTTTGTGTAACGGATTTATCTTCGCAACCTACGATAAATAATGTGGTTGCCAGTAACGGAAGTAGCCATTTTTTCATTAGAAATTCCCTTGTTTTTAGTCAAGTATTTAATAGCGCGGCAATTCTAGCATAAAACCATAAAAAAATAATAGCTATTAATCTATTAAATCAATAAAAAAATAATGGAATAAGAAAAGAGGAGAATTAGAAGGATAAAAAAGCGGTCATTTTGTCGAATTTCTCTACAAAATGACCGCTTGTTTAGCAAAGATTAATGTTCGCGTGTTTTAAAGAAGTTTACATCCGGATAACGCTCTTGCGCCAGATTTAAGTTCACCATTGTCGGCGCGATATAAGTTAAGTTATCGCCGCCGTCTAATGCGAGGTTCTGCTCGTTTTTGCGTTTAAATTCCTCGAATTTTTTCGTATCGGTACACTCGACCCAGCGAGCGGTTGCAACGTTTACCGCTTCGTAAATCGCTTCCACGTTATATTCGGTTTTCAGACGAGAAACTACCACGTCAAACTGGAGTACACCGACCGCACCGACGATCAAGTCATTGTTCATTAACGGACGGAACACCTGTACCGCACCTTCTTCCGAAAGCTGAACTAAACCTTTTAACAATTGTTTTTGCTTGAGCGGGTCTTTCAAACGAATACGGCGGAATAGTTCCGGCGCAAAGTTCGGAATACCGGTAAATTTCATCACTTCACCTTGGGTGAAAGTATCGCCGATTTGGATCGTGCCGTGGTTATGTAAACCGATAATATCGCCGGCGTAAGCTTCTTCAGCGTGTGAACGGTCGCCCGCCATAAAGGTTAAGGCATCGGAAATCACCACATCTTTACCGATACGCACGTGTTTTAGTTTCATACCTTTTTCGTATTTGCCTGAAACAACGCGCATAAATGCCACTCGGTCACGGTGTTTTGGATCCATATTCGCTTGGATCTTAAATACGAAACCTGAGAATTTTTCTTCACTCGATTCGACCGTACGCACATCGGTTTGACGTGCTTGCGGTTTTGGCGCCCATTCGGTTAAACCGTCTAAGAAATGATCGACACCGAAGTTACCTAATGCAGTACCAAAAAATACCGGTGTGAGTTCGCCGTTAATAAATGCGTCGTGATCAAACTCGTTTGACGCACCTTGCACTAATTCTAATTCTTCACGTAACTGGTTTGCTAAATCATCGCCGACTGCGGCATCAAGTTCAGGGCTATTTAAGCCTTTAACAATACGTACTTCTTGAATGGTTGAGCCTTGACCGGATTGGTAAAGATAGGTTTCGTCTTTGGCAATATGATAGACGCCTTTAAATAATTTTCCGCAGCCGATCGGCCATGTAATCGGCGCACAACGAATTTTTAATACGCTTTCAACTTCATCTAGTAACTCCATCGGATCACGGATATCACGGTCGAGTTTGTTCATAAAAGTTAAGATCGGCGTATCACGCAGACGAGTCACTTCCATTAATTTGATCGTACGTTCCTCAACACCTTTTGCACTGTCGATAACCATTAAGCAGCTATCTACCGCAGTCAATGTGCGGTAAGTATCTTCGGAGAAGTCCTCGTGTCCGGGGGTATCTAATAAATTAACCAAACAATCATTGTAAGGAAATTGCATTACGGACGTTGTAATAGAGATACCACGTTGTTTTTCCATTTCCATCCAGTCGGATTTTGCGTGTGCGCTCGAGCCTTTGCCTTTTACCGAACCGGCGGTTTGGATCGCATTTCCGTAAAGTAAAACTTTTTCGGTAATCGTGGTTTTACCCGCATCGGGGTGAGAAATAATCGCAAAGGTGCGACGTTTATTGACTTCTTGTGGATATGACATGCTTTTCTCTAGGTTAAAATTAAAACAAAAAGGGTGGACGTGCCACCTTAAAAATATTGTTCTATTTTCGCTGATTTATGCCTTCAGAACAACCTAAGTACGCAAATTTATTCAAATTACGTGACAAGCGGTTCGATTTATTTCAAAATTTGTAAAAAGATTAAAAAATGTTCATTAAAAATAAGGGAGAGACCAATGGAGTGGTGTATTTATGCGGTACGTAATACCTTTAATTATCAGGGGAGAGCGAAACGAACCGAGTTTATTTGGTTTATTTTAATTTACGAATTAAGCGATTGGGTTATTGCATTGATTGCCAAGCTTGCTTTTGCTTTACGTTTAGCGCACCTTTCCGACGATTTGCATATTTTAAATAGTCTTTTAGATATTTTATTATTGCTGCCGATGTCCAGCGTAACGGTAAGACGGCTTCATGATTTAGGCTATTCCGGCTGGTGGCAATCCTATTTATTGACGATGAATATCGTAGCTATGATACTAACTTATCTCATACCTAAACATAGCTTGAATGCTATGTTAGATACCAAATTCGGTACGTTTTGGTCACTGCTTTTGGTCATTTATTTTATACAAATCATTTTCTTAATATTTAAGCGAGGCCAAGCGTTTACCAATCGCTACGGCAAGCAATCGCATAGTTAAAATAATAAACAATTTTCATCATTTTAAATAAGGAGTCAGCGTAAAAATGAATTGGTTTTTATTAGTCTTGAAGAAAACGTTTAATTTTAAAGATCGCGCCAGACGTAGAGAATACGGTTGGTTCTATTTAATTAATATTTTGATTGTGATTACGTTCAATATTTTAGTGAGCGTATGTGTCGCTATCGGATTAGAAGATCTCGGTATCGGCTTAAATTCTCTCTCGTATTTATATCAGCTGCTTACCGCCGTTACGGCAATTAGTCTTACCACGCGCCGTTTACACGATTTGGGCTGGTCGGGATGGTGGCAGTTATTGCCCTATGCCGTTGCAGTCATGTTCGGAATTGCGACAATCTTCTCTTTAGAGAAAGAATTGGGCGGTGCAATTATCGGAACGGAGTATGCGCTTTACGGTTCAACCGTTTTCGGCGGCATCGCAGTTATTGTTTTTTCGTTGTTACTTTTATTTAAAGACGGGCAACGCTTTAGCAACAAATATGGCGAAGATCCGAAAGCGGTTAAAAATAGCAATGAAGTTACAAATTCCTTAACCGTATAAATTCGGCGAAATCAGGGCATTTTCCTTGTGGAAAATGCCCTTTTTGCCTACAATAATAACTTTTCATTTTAGGTTAGGGCTTTTTCCCGTTAATCGAGTAGGACAGATAATTAAATAGGACAGAAAATGTCGCAAATTAAACTTATCGTTGGATTAGCTAACCCGGGGGCGAAATACGAAGATACTCGCCATAACGCCGGTGAATGGCTAATTAATGAAATTGCCCGTCAATTTAATGTCAGCTTAAAAGAAGAAGCGAAATTCTTCGGAAAAGTCGCAAAAATTAATGCGGCAGGCGGTGAAGTTCGTTTACTTGTACCGACGACCTTTATGAATTTAAGCGGTAAAGCGGTCGGCGCTTTAGCAAATTTCTATCGTATTAAATCGGAAGAAATCTTAGTCGCTCACGATGAATTGGATTTACCGCCCGGTGTGGCAAAAATTAAGCAGGGTGGTGGTCACGGCGGTCATAACGGTCTGAAAGATATTATTGCCAGCCTTGGCAACAGTAATAATTTTTACCGTGTGCGTATCGGTATCGGGCATCCGGGCAGTAAAGAATTGGTTGCCGGTTATGTATTGGGTAAACCAAGTCCGCAAGATCAAGAAAAAATTAATGCGGCGGTGGATGAAGCCGGCCGCTGTGTTGATCTTTTACTGAAAGATGGTATTACAAAAGCGACTAATCGATTAAATGCGTTTAAAGCTTGAAACTTTTAGCTATCTGACAGAATTATGATAAGCGGTCAAATTTAGACCGTTTTTTACCAATTTATTTCGAGGTAAAATTGTGACCTCGTATCTTTAATAGGAAAAATTATGGGATTTAAATGTGGTATTGTGGGTTTACCGAACGTTGGTAAATCAACTCTTTTCAATGCACTTACTAAAGCCGGTATTGAAGCGGCTAACTATCCGTTCTGTACTATCGAACCGAACACGGGTGTGGTACCGATGCCGGATCCGCGCTTAGACGCATTAGCGGAAATCGTTAAACCTGAGCGTGTACTTCCAACCACAATGGAATTTGTGGACATTGCGGGTTTAGTTGCCGGTGCAAGTAAAGGAGAAGGTTTAGGCAATAAATTCTTAGCCAATATTCGTGAAACCGATGCGATCGGTCACGTAGTGCGTTGTTTTGAAAATGACGATATCGTACACGTTGCCGGTAAAATAGATCCGGCGGATGATATTGAAATCATCAATACCGAACTGGCGTTAGCGGATTTAGACAGCTGCGAACGTGCGATTCAACGTTTACAAAAACGTGCGAAAGGCGGCGATAAAGACGCGAAATTCGAATTATCAATTATGGAAAAAATCTTACCGGTGCTTGAAAATGCCGGAATGATTCGTTCCGTTGATTTAGATAAAGACGAATTACACGCAATCAAAGGTTATAACTTCTTAACCTTAAAACCGACTATGTACATTGCGAACGTGAATGAAGACGGTTTTGAAAACAACCCGTATTTAGATCGTGTGCGTGAAATCGCCGAGAAAGAAGGTGCTGTAGTGGTGCCGGTATGTGCTGCGATTGAATCGGAAATCGCCGAGTTGGATGATGAAGAAAAAGTCGAGTTTTTACAAGATTTAGGCATTGAAGAACCGGGTTTAAACCGTGTTATTCGTGCCGGTTACCGTTTATTAAACCTGCAAACTTACTTTACCGCAGGTGTGAAAGAAGTGCGTGCTTGGACGGTTTCCGTCGGTGCAACCGCACCGAAAGCGGCGGCGGTTATTCATACCGACTTCGAAAAAGGTTTTATTCGTGCGGAAGTGATCGCCTATGACGATTTTATTCAGTTTAAAGGTGAAAACGGTGCGAAAGACGCCGGTAAATGGCGTTTGGAAGGTAAAGATTATATCGTACAAGACGGCGATGTAATGCACTTCCGCTTTAACGTATAATTTGCAAAAATAACCGAAATTTGACCGCTTGTGAAAGAGTACAAGCGGTTATTTTTTAGGAGAAATTGACCATGGAACTCAAACTTCCCCCGCCGCTTTTATTTATTCTGTCCGCTATATTGATTTACTTTTTGCCTCAAGCCGAAGTTTATTTTATTCCTAAAGCATTCGGTTATTTGTTTCTGTTACTGAGCGCTATTGTCGGCTTGATGAGTGTTTATGCGTTTTTTAAAGAGAAAACGGCATTTACGCCGCTAGATCCGACTCAAACAAATAAACTTGTGGTACAAGGTATTTATCGCGTAAGTCGTAATCCGATGTATTTATCGCTGGTGTTAGCGCTGATGGCATGGGGAATTTGGCTGAACAGCTATTTTGCTATTCTAGTGATTGCCGGATTTATGTGGTATGTCGATCGCTTTCAAATTATTCCCGAAGAACGTGTTTTAGTACAGAAATTTGGCAAGGATTTTACGGATTATCAAACGAAAGTTCGTAAGTGGCTGTGAGAAAGATAAAAAAACCTCGATTGCTCGAGGTTTTATATAATTTCAACCGTTATTTGAATTCATAACGACGAATAGTCGTTAAATCGGAATCTTTTTGTTCGGTTTTTTCTGATAGATTCACGCGAGCTCCGACAGCGGCATGAGGGTCATTCTTACGAGTAAGCGTAACAATTTCGCCACTATCTTTTTGCACGGTTAATTCAACAGTATCTTGAGATAAATTTTTGCTGTTTAATACTGTTGCATTTCCCTTATCGGCATAGAAATCTTGAGTACAAGCTGCAAGTGTTACAGCCGCCAATAGAGCAAGAGAAAATTTTTTCATTATGTATGTATCCTTAGGAGGTAAACGAAGTTACAGCACAGACACGTTCAAGTCTGAATTGGATCCGACAATTCTAACACGTTTGCCGGGTACGAAACCATCTTCTTTTTTCTGAACGACCACGATTTCTTTACCGTCGTCTTTACGAATTACCATCTCTAACGAAGAAACTTGGCTGACTTTTTCTTCAACCGTGCTACCGATTACCGCACCGGCAATCGCACCGACCGCCGTCGCTACCGCACGACCGCTACCGCCACCGATAGTCGAACCGGTAATACCGCCGAGCGCACCGCCGCCAAGCGTTCCTAATACACCTTGGTTATCCGCCTGAATTTTTACATCACGAACAGAAACGATGGTACCGTAGCTGATTGAACGCGCTTCTTTCGCTTGGCTTGAGCTGTAAACACTACCGCTATAAATATCGGTATTTGCACAACCGACAAGGGTTAAACTTGCAAATAAAGCCGCTGCTAAACTAAATTTTTTCATATTTTTCTTCTCCAATGAAAAATTGCTCAGAAATTACTCTCTGAATGAATAATTTCAGTTATACCATAAGGGTGGAGCTTTAGACAACAAGGATTACAATAAGTTTTATTTTTTAACGAAATCGCAATACTCGGATTCGGTAAACGTTCGCCTGCTACTTTAGGCTGACTGATCTTAAGATCAAGATTGGCATTAATTTTTAAATGAAATTGTTTTAAGGTACGTTCAACCCATTGCTCAACCGTTTCGTTTTTCTTCATTGGGTAAATTATTTCAATATGTTCCCAACCTTGTTGCGGATAAACTTTATCTTTCGGGAACGGTAACTCGATAATCGAAACCGTTTGTCCTAAAAAAGACAACGGCTGATTGAGTTTGATAAGGGCTATCGGCCGTCCGTTTACTTCGCTTTCTTTCAATAATTCACCGTTTTCTAGCAAGATCGAACGCCACCGTTCGGCGGTTTGCCACTCATTCATTCTGACCGCTAAATGGTCAATTTCAAATTGACTCAAATCCAACATTGCCAAATGAGCTATTTGCTGAATTTTTTGTTGAAATTCAGAAAAATCGCCAAAACAAGCGGTCGTTTTCTCGTAAAATTTTGCATTTTCTTGTATCATAGAGCGTTTTCCCTTTTAGGTGCGATTTGACGCACTCTTCGGATTTTTTAAATTAAATGTCGTGCAAAAATAGCACGTTGAAAAAGGTTATAGATTCGTGAATATTCAACAGATTTTATCAGACAAAATTAAACAAGCAATGATTGCGGCAGGGGCGGACAGCAATGTCGAGCCGCTAGTGCGCCAATCGGGTAAACCGGAATTCGGCGATTATCAAGCAAACGGCGCAATGGGCGCAGCAAAAAAATTAGGTATGAACCCACGTGAGTTTGCACAGAAAATTTTGGATAACGCAGATTTAAACGGCATTGCCGATAAATTAGAAGTTGCCGGTCCGGGCTTTATCAATATTTTCTTGAACCAAGCATGGTTAGCAAATCAAGCAAGTGAAGCATTACAAGCGGTCAATTTCGGGATTAAAACTGCAAATCCGCAAACGATCGTGATCGACTATTCTTCGCCGAACGTAGCGAAAGAAATGCACGTAGGTCACTTACGTTCAACCATTATCGGTGATGCGGTGGTGCGTACTTTAGAATTTTTAGGTAATAAAGTGATTCGTGCCAACCACGTTGGCGACTGGGGTACGCAATTCGGTATGTTAATTGCTTACTTGGAGAAAATGGAAAACGAACACGCCAGCCAAATGGAATTAAGCGATTTGGAAGCGTTCTACCGTGCGGCAAAAGAGCATTACGATAGTGATGAAGTATTTGCCGAAAAAGCACGTAACTATGTGGTGAAACTCCAAGGCGGTGATGAATATTGCCGTACGATGTGGAAAAAATTAGTCGATATTACCATGCACCACAACCAAGAAAACTACGATCGTTTAAATGTGACGCTTTCGGAAAAAGATGTGATGGGCGAAAGCCTCTACAACCCGATGTTGCCGGAAATCGTGGCGGATCTCAAAGCAAAAGGTTTAGCGGTAGAAGACGACGGTGCGTTGGTGGTGTTCTTAGAAGAATTTAAGAACAAAGACGGTGACCCGATGGGTGTTATCGTACAGAAAAAAGACGGTGGTTTCTTATATACCACGACGGATATTGCCGCAGCGAAATATCGCTATGAAACCTTAAATGCGGATCGTGTGTTAGTGTTCTCGGATTCTCGCCAAGCACAACATATGCAACAAGCGTGGTTAATTACTCGTAAAGCGGGTTATGTGCCGGAAAGTTTCAGCCTTGAACATCCGTTCTTCGGAATGATGTTAGGCAAAGACGGCAAGCCGTTTAAAACTCGTTCGGGCGGTACGGTTAAATTAAAAGATTTATTAGATGAAGCGGTTGAGCGTGCGGATAAATTAATTTCAGAGCGTTCAACGGATTTAACCGCAGCAGAAAAAGCGGCGGTGGTGGAAGCGGTTGCTATCGGTTCGGTTAAATATTCGGATCTCTCGAAAAACCGTACTACAGACTACGTATTCGACTGGGATAATATGCTGACCTTCGAAGGCAACACCGCACCGTATATGCAGTACGCTTATACGCGTATTCGTTCAATCTTCAACCGTGCCGGCATTGATGTAAAAGGCCTAAACGGCGCAATTAATTTAACTGAAGATAAAGAACGTGCGTTAGCGGTTAAACTTTTACAGTTTGAAGAAGCATTAAACGGTGTAGCAAAAGACGGTATGCCGCATATTCTTTGCCAATACTTATACGAATTAGCCGGCGCATTCTCAAGTTTCTACGAAGCTTGCCCGATGCTGAATGCGGAAGAAAACGTGAAAAACAGCCGCTTACGTTTAGCCGCATTAACGGCGAAAACGCTAAAACAAGGTTTAGAACTCTTGGGTATTAAGACGATTGAAAAAATGTAATGAAACGTCCCCCTCTTTTGTAAAGAGGGGTTAGGGGAAATTTTACAAGCGGTGAAATTTCTCCAATATTTTGCAAATTTTAGATCTAACAAATCTCCCCCTGCCCCTCTTTGCTTAAAGAGGGGAGTAAAAAAGGAATAACAATGAAATTTATTGATGAAGCCCTGATTCGTGTCGAAGCAGGCGATGGCGGTAACGGTTGTGTAAGTTTCCGCCGTGAAAAATATATCCCGAAAGGCGGGCCGGACGGCGGTGACGGCGGTGACGGCGGCGATGTGTATTTAATCGCTGACGAAAACTTAAATACGCTTATCGACTACCGTTTTGAAAAACGTTATGCCGCAGGTCGTGGCGAGAACGGTCGTAGTGCCGGTTGTACCGGTCACCGTGGTAACGATATTACTTTACGTGTGCCGGTTGGTACGCGAGCAATCGACAATGACACTCAAGAAGTGATCGGCGACTTAACTAAACACGGTATGAAAATGTTGGTGGCAAAAGGTGGTTATCACGGTTTAGGGAATACCCGTTTTAAATCGTCGGTAAACCGTGCGCCTCGCCAAAAAACGAACGGTACACCGGGCGAGAAACGTGATTTATTACTTGAGTTAATGCTACTTGCCGATGTCGGTATGCTTGGCTTACCGAATGCCGGTAAATCAACCTTTATCCGTGCGGTATCGGCTGCAAAACCGAAAGTCGCGGATTATCCGTTTACCACGCTTGTGCCAAGTTTGGGCGTAGCGCGTGTCGGAGCGGATCGCAGTTTCGTGGTGGCGGATATTCCGGGCTTAATTGAAGGTGCGGCGGACGGTGCCGGTTTAGGTATTCGCTTCTTAAAACACCTTGAACGTTGCCGTGTGTTAATTCATTTAGTCGATATTATGCCGATTGACGAAAGCGATCCGGCACAAAATATTTCGGTGATTGAAAGCGAGCTTTACCAATATAGCGAAAAATTATCGGAAAAACCGACTTGGTTAGTGTTCAATAAGATTGACACGATTGGCGAAGAAGAAGCACAAGAGCGAGCAAAAGAAATTGCAGAACAAATCGGTTGGGAAGGCGATTATTACCTAATTTCTGCTGCAACCGGTCAAAATGTACAAAATCTTACCCGTGACATTATGGACTTTATCGAAGCGAATCCTCGTGAAGTGGTGGAAGAAAATACAGAAGCGGATGAAGTGAAATTCAAGTGGGATGATTACCATCAACAAGCAATGCAAAACCCTATCGAAGAAGATTGGGATGACTTTGATGATGATTGGTCGGAAGAAGATGAAGAAGGTGTGGAATTTGTTTACACCCGTAGCTAATCCCAGCTAATGACAAGCGGTTGAATTTGCGAAAAAATTTGCAAATTCGACCGCTTTTTATTTGAGGAACCAAAATGCTAAATGCCAAAAGTTGTGAATTATTCGAAATCCCGTTTTTTCAATTTGCGCAAATGAAAAAATATTGTCCGGAAGATATTCCGTTGATAAAAGCAAATTACAAAGCGGAGTGGCAAAAATGGAAAGCGTTGCATTTAGAAGTGGCACGTCAGCTCGGTATGCCGTTTGCCGAACCGCATATTGAAAAATGGTGTAACGGTTGGCAGGTGAGGTCGCACTTTTTTGCGTATTACAAATATGAATTTAACCGCAATTCTGCGGCAATCTTATCGGTGATTTTAAATCGCCGCCGTTTACAGGTGTGTTTGGATTGGCATTGTTACCGAGCGGATCGTTCGCAGATTTCATTGGCTCAATATAACCAATGGCTGGAAAAATTAGACCGCTTGCAATACCAAGATTTTGAGGTGTGGCACGGTGCGGAAAGTGAATATGCCGATTTTAAAACACTTAAAGAAACTGATTCGTTGTTACTTGAAAATGAAGAGGATTTTTGGTGCATCGGGCGCAATATTGAAAAAGCCGATTTGGATCAGATTGATGTAGCGGAATTTATTTACCAAACGATTCGAAAATTATTACCTCTGTATGAAGCGTGTCATCAGTAGAGAAAATATGGAAGAGACAAGCGGTTAAATTTTTAGCAAACTTTGCAAATGCCCAGTGACTTAAGATGAAACTTTATCATCTTCCATATTTGAAGAAATTAGCGCTTATTGTGCGTCTAGTTTTTGGCGTACGATTTCAAATAAACATACGCCGGTTGCCACTGAAACGTTTAATGAAGAAACCGAACCCGCCATTGGGATACTAATTAACTGGTCACAATGCTCACGGGTTAAACGACGCATACCGTTACCTTCCGCTCCCATCACTAAAGCGATCGCACCGGTTAATTTCGCCTGATAAATACCGGAAGTCGCTTCGCCTGCCGTGCCGACAATCCAGATATTATGTTGTTCTTGTAGCTCTCGCATGGTGCGAGCAAGATTGGTAACACGAATTAACGGCACGGTTTCCGCCGCACCGCAAGCCACTTTACGAGCAGTTGAGGTCAGTTGCGCCGATTTATCTTTCGGTACGATAACCGCATCCACACCAGCCGCATCAGCGGTACGCAAACAAGCACCAAGGTTATGCGGATCGGTCACACCGTCTAAGATTAATAAAAACGGGTTTTGTTTTTGCGCCAGAATAGCATCCAGATCATGTTCGTTCAGCTCTTTTTGTGGCACGACTTTCGCAATAATCCCTTGGTGAACTTCACCTTGCGCTTTGTTATCCAATGTTTGGCGGTTTACTTGCTGAACGGAAATACCTAAACGTTGTAATTCATTCAATAATGGGTTTAGACGTTTATCTTCACGTCCTTTTAGCACTAACACTTCAATTAAGCGTTCCGGTGCGTTATCTAAGAAAGCTTTTACGGCATGAATACCATAAATTTGTTCGCTCATTTTTATTCCTTTGTAAATAAAAAAGACGGATAACAAAGTTTTATACAAATCTATGTTATCCGTGATAAATCAAATAATTTATAACAACATTTTGACGACTTTATCCAACTTCACTCGACCGAAACGTTTTAACAGTTTTCGTACCGCTTCGGGATAATCGTTAATTTGCTCTAAGTCACTATAGTGTTTTAAAACCGTCGTATGAGTACGAATCTGCATTAATTCGGTTTCTGCCTTTGCGCTTAGTTCGGCTTTCGGGTCATAAATTAATACCGCATTTTCCGCGTCTAAAGCCCAAGCTCGAGGATTGAGATTATTACCGGTTAATAAGATATAACGATCGTCAATCCATACTCCTTTCAGATGGTAACTATTATCGCCGTGTTTCCATAGACGTACGGTTAATTGTCCGTTTTGGATATAACGATCAAAACGTTTGGTAAAAGCACGCAAATTTTTCTCATACAAATAAGGTAATGCCGATGCCATCGTAAATTTTTCTTCCGGTGGCGTATAGAAATCGTTAGCGGTTTTGTCACCGACAATAATTTCCGCTTTTTTGCCGTGATCCAATAGCCAATTTAAACGTTTATAAAGCGAAAGCGGAAAATTAAAATACGGCGTACATATCGTTAATTTATCTTCCACCTGATAAAACAAGGCTTCAATCGTTTTATTTAACGCATTTTTACGTCCTAAACCGACTAACGGCGATAAGCTCAATTGATCACTTTGCGGCTGTCCGTTAAATATATAACTTTGTGCGGATAAATATTTACGAAACGCTTTGATAAGCGGTCGAATTTCGTGCGTTTTCGGACGACTTGAATTATCTAAACGATTTACCGCATCATGCTGCAAAATATGCGTATCGGCAAACTCGACTATGGCATCGGTTAAGGCTTTATTTTCAATCACATGATAACGGTCGTAACGATAACGCTCAAATTGTTGCAGATAGACGTTATTAATACTTGCGCCGCTATAGAGTAACGTATCATCGAAGATAAAGCCTTTTAAATGCAATACACCGAATAACTCTTTGCGATTAACCGGCACGCCCCAAAACTGAATTTCTTGATCAGTCGGTAAATTATATTGTTGTTTGATTTTTACATACCAATCGGCATTTGAACTTGTCGTTTCTTCTCCGATACGACCTCGTTGCGCTCTGTGCCAATCGACGAGGACTTTAATATCGAGCGTAGGATTATCTCGTTTCGCTTGATATAAAGCGGTTAAAACTTCTTGCCCCGCTTCATCTTGTTCAAAATATAAAGCGGTTAAATAAATGCGCTTTTTTGCATTTTTGATTAGCGTTAAAATGCGCTCTTTGAACTCACGACTATCGGATAGAAATTCCACTTTATCCGCCGTTTGCGGGATAAAACGTAATGCTTCCAGCTGTTTTTTGGCGTGATTAGGTTTATTGAGAATGAGCATTTTACGATCCTATATGATAGACCCGATAGTAATATATCGGGTTAGTATATCGTTGTCGCTCTGCGACAGAATTTACGGAAGCTATTGATTAAAAATAACTTTGTAATGTAAAACCTCGCACATTGTGCGAGGTTATGTTACTTAAGCAATTTTAAGCAAACGAACGTTTCTCGCCTTCACCGGCTACGTTTTCTACGCAACGTCCGCACACCGAACTATGTTCCGTATGTGTACCGATGTCGGTTGCGAAGTGCCAGCAGCGTGGGCATTTTTCGCCTTCGGCACGTTCCACTTTCACCGCTAAACCTGCCATTTCGCCTTCCGCTACGTCCGCTTCGCTTAACGGCTTGATAATCGCTTGTGAAGTGATGAGTACGAAACGAAGTTCATTGCCAAGTTGCTCTAACATTGCACGGATTTCATCATTTGCATAAAGCGTTACTTTTGCTTCTAAACCCGAACCGATAACTTTGTCTTTACGCGCTTGTTCTAACACGCGGTTTGATTCGGCACGTACTTTTAAGATTTGTTGCCAGTAAGCATCGTCCAATTTATCCGCTTCGGTTAAACCGAATAAGCCTTCGTAGAATTCTTCGGTAAAGACGAATTCCGAACGACCTTCCACTTGCGGTAAATAGCTCCAAATTTCATCTGCTGTGAACGATAGAATCGGTGCCATCCAACGAACTAACGCTTCTGCGATATGCCATAATGCGGTTTGGCAGCTACGACGTGCAAGACTGTCCGCTTTCGTTGTGTATTGACGGTCTTTGATAATATCTAAATAGAATGAACCCATTTCGATAGAGCAGAAACGCATTAAACGTTGTACTACAGTATGGAATTGATAGTTGTCATACGCTTCTTTAATATCGTTTTGCGCTTCTAAAGCACAGCTTACTGCCCAACGGTCTAATGCGATCATTTCTTCCGGTTTGACTAAATCACGTTTCGGATCAAAACCGTTTAAGTTTGCCAATAAGAAACGAGCCGTGTTACGGATACGACGGTAAGATTCGCCCGCACTATTTAAGATATTGTGCGAAACGGCGATTTCACCGGTATAGTCGGTTGATGCCACCCATAAACGTAAAATATCCGCACCGTTTTTATTCCAAACTTCCGAAGGCACGATGACGTTACCTAACGATTTTGACATCTTACGGCCTTTTTCATCAACCACGAAACCGTGAGTTAATACTTGTTTATACGGTGCTTTACCGTTTGTTGCTGTTGAAAGCATTAATGAGGACATAAACCAACCGCGGTGTTGGTCCGAACCTTCCAAGTACATATCGGTACTATTGCCGTGATATTCCGGACGAGCTTCTACAACCGAAGCGTAAGTTGATCCCGAATCGAACCATACGTCTAAGGTGTCAGGTACTTTACGATATGTTTTTGCATCTTCACCCAGTAATTCCGCAGGATCTAAATCCCACCACGCTTGAATACCGGCTTTTTCTACACGTTTTGCAACTTCTTCTAATAACTCTAATGTACGAGGATGTAGTTCTTCGGTTTCATGATGAACGAACATCGTCATCGGCACACCCCACGTACGCTGACGCGAGATACACCAGTCAGGACGGTTTGCTACCATGGTATCAATACGTGCTTCCCCCCAGCTTGGGATCCAACGTACCGATTTGATTTCGCCTAATGCTTGTTTACGTAAGCCTTGCGTTTCCATACCGATAAACCATTGCGGCGTCGCACGGAAAATAATCGGTGTTTTGTGACGCCAGCAATGTGGGTAACTATGTTTGATACGTTCTAATTTTAATAAGGCACCGACTTCTTTTAATTTTTCTACGACTTTTTCGTTTGATTCGAATACGCCTAAGCCGGCAAAGAACGGTGTGCTTGAAATAAACTTACCGTCATTCGCCACTAAGCCTGCCATTTCGATGTTATATTTTTTCGATACGACAAAGTCGTCTTGACCGTGATCCGGTGCGGTGTGTACTAAACCTGTACCGCCGTCAGTCGTTACGTGATCACCTAAAATTAACGGCACGCTGTAGTCATAGAACGGGTGTTGGAATTGTATTAACTCTAATGCGTCGCCTTTTACTTCACCTAATACTTCAACTGATTCTACGCCGACCGCTTTTTGTACGCTTTCCACTAAATCTTTGACTAAAACAACACGTTCATCACCAAATTGAACTAATTGATAGTCGAATTCAGGATTGATTGAGATCGCTTTGTTTGAAGGTAAAGTCCAAGGTGTTGTGGTCCAAATTACTGCGGAAATTTGACCGCTTCCTTTACCTACCGCATTGAATTTCGCTTCCACCGCTGCAGCATCAACCGCTTTAAAGCGAACATAAATAGACGGAGACACTTTGTCTTCGTATTCTACTTCCGCTTCCGCTAATGACGAGCCGCAGTCTAAACACCAGTGAACCGGTTTAGAACCTTTGTATAAGTGACCGTTCGCAATCACTTTGCCTAAGGTACGGATAATGTGTGCTTCCGTATCGAAATTCATCGTAAGGTACGGATTATCCCAGTCGCCTAAAATACCCATACGGATAAAGTCTGCTTTTTGTCCTTCGACTTGCTCTTTTGCATAATCACGGCAAGCTTGACGGAATTCCGCCGCAGAAATTTTTTCGTTCGGTTTGCCGACGATGCCTTCTACTTTTAATTCAATCGGTAAACCGTGGCAGTCCCAACCCGGAACATAAGGCGTATCGAAACCTAAAGCGGTTTTCGATTTCATAATAATATCTTTTAAAATTTTATTAACTGCGTGACCAATGTGAATATTACCGTTCGCATACGGAGGACCGTCGTGCAGAATGAAAGATTTTTTCCCTTTCGAACTTTCACGTACTTTTTGGTATAGGTTTTTGTCATACCAATTTTTTAACATATCGGGTTCACGTTTAGCGAGATCCCCACGCATAGGAAAGCCTGTTTCAGGCAAATTTAAAGTGTTTTTGTAATCAATCATGTTTGTTTTCCAGTTAATAAAATTGTAGTTTGAATTCGGTTTAATTATTCGATTACTTGCTAGTTTGCAAAATGTTTAAAAAATTCGACCGCTTGTTCTCTGTCTTTTTCGATTTGTGCTTTCAGTGCTTCAAAGTCGGGAAATTTGACTTCATTACGAATTTTACGAATAAAAAATACTTCTATCGCTTC
This sequence comes from Actinobacillus lignieresii, assembly GCF_900444945.1. NCBI lineage: Bacteria > Pseudomonadati > Pseudomonadota > Gammaproteobacteria > Pasteurellales > Pasteurellaceae > Actinobacillus > Actinobacillus lignieresii. The sequence continues at coordinate 51,338 of NZ_UFRM01000001.1, forward strand.
GCCGTAAATCGAACGGTTAAAATCAAAAATATGCACTTCAAGCAACGGTTTCGTGCCGTTAATGGTCGGTCGGTTTCCGACATTAGCGATCCCGTTATGTCTGCCCGTTTGGGTTTGAATTTGTACGGCAAATACGCCTTGCAACGGCGTAACCAATCGATTCAGCATAATATTGGCGGTCGGAAAACCGATCGTTCTCCCGAGCTTATTACCATGCGCCACTCTGCCGCAAATAGAATAAGGCTTGCCTAATAATTTTTCGGCTAAAACGAGATCATCTTGTTGTAATGCCGTTCGAATTAAAGAACTGCTGACACGTTGTTCCGCATGACTTAATGTCTGACTGTCTTCAACGGCAAAGCGATATTTCAATCCGGCATTACGTAACAAGGCAAAATCACCGGTTCGGTTTGCACCGAAGCGGAAATCGTCGCCTACGCTTAAGTAACGCACTCGCAATTGTTTAACTAATAACTCGCTGATAAAAGTGTCAGCCGATAAATTGGCGAATCGTTCATTAAATCTTACGCAAAGGACGAAATCAACGCCGGCTTGTTCAAGATATTTTAATTTATCCCGTAAACGCATCAGGCGAGCGGGAGCGATACAAGCGGTTGAATTTGCTTGTTTATTTGCAAAAAACTCTCTCGGCTGCGGTTCAAACAACATCACGACCGAAGGTAAGTTACGCTCAAGCGCTTGATCACATAGGCGAGCGAGAATATTTTGGTGTCCCAAGTGAACACCGTCAAAATTACCGATACTGACAACGCTGCCTTTTGCGAGGTCTTTGTGATTTGCCAAATTGTATAAGCCGCGAATGAGTTGCATTTTTTCCGCTTTTAATGTCCGTTTTTTTAAGAAAATTCCGTTGATTATACGGTTATCGGCCAAAAATGAAAAGTCAAATGCAGTGCAGAGTTTACCATTTTATGTCTAGGGTTGCGTCCCGAAAAATTTTCGCTGTAACGTTTGGCATAAAATAGTATATGGATAAGCGGCTATTTTTTATTTAAACGAAGAATTCGCTTTGTCTTATATAAAATACGGAACGGAAAAATATGCCGAAAAATAGCGCATCCATATAATATTTTTTAGATAAATCAATACTCAAATGCTACATTTTGTTTTATTATAACAAAAGTTATTTTGAGGAAAAAATTATGACAAATTTTGCTTACCTTCAACAAAAACGCAAACAATTAAAAATGAAAGTAAATGATGTTTGTGAGCAAGCCGGCGTAACTCGCGCTTATTTTAATCAATTGGTGAGCGGGAAAATTAAAAATCCGAGCGCAAATAAATTAAAAGCGTTACATCAAGTGTTAAATATCGTGGAAGATATGAATCAGCGTGTCGGGGTCATTTTCGGTAAATTTTATCCGGTTCATACCGGTCATATTCATATGATCTACGAAGCCTTCAGTAAGGTGGACGTTTTACACGTGGTGGTTTGTACCGATGCGGAGCGTGATCTGCAACTTTTCAAAGACAGTAAGATGAAGCGTATGCCGACCAATGAAGACAGACTTCGTTGGATGCAACAAATCTTTAAATATCAGCAAAAGCAAATTTTTATTCATCACCTCAAAGAAGACGGCATTCCGAGCTATCCGAACGGATGGCAAGGTTGGGCGGATCGCGTAAAAGAATTATTCAATGAGAAGAATATTCGTCCGTCGCTTGTGTTTAGCAGTGAGGTTCAAGATAAAGAACCGTATGAAAAATATTTGGATTTGGAAGTTCATCTGGTTGATCCTAAACGAGAGTCTTTCAATGTGTCCGCCACTAAAATTCGTAATAATCCGTTCCAATATTGGCGATTTATCCCGAAAGAAGTACGTCCTTTCTTTGTAAAAACCATTGCGATTTTAGGCGGGGAAAGTAGCGGTAAATCGGTCTTGGTCAGCAAACTTGCCAACGTATTTAATACCACTTCCGCTTGGGAATACGGACGAGAATTCGTGTTTGAGCGTTTGGGCGGTAATGAGCAGGCGATGCAATATTCCGATTATCCGCTCATGGCGTTAGGTCATCAGCGATATATCGACTATGCGATGAAACACGCGCATAAAGTGGCATTGATTGATACCGACTATATTACTACGCAGGCGTTTTGTATTCAGTACGAAGGTAAATCACATCCTTTCTTAGATTCGATGATCAAGGAATATCCTTTTGACGTCACGATTTTATTGTCCAATAACACCAAGTGGGTGGACGACGGAATGCGTAGTCTTGGCTCGGTCAAGCAACGTCAGCGTTTTCAACAGTTATTGAAGAAACTGCTCGAAAAATACAATGTGCCTTATATCGAAATTGAGTCGCCGAGTTACTTGGATCGATATAATCAAGCGAAAGAAGTGGTGGAAGCCATTTTGAAAGAAGAAGAAATTCCATTGCAATTTAAACAGTATAATCATACGACGGAAGATAAAGAATGATACTTTTTGCGGGCGATCCTCACGGTAGTTATCGGCATCTTTACCCTGTACTACAGGAATATAAAGGTGAGGAAATCGCATTGGTCATTTTAGGTGATCTACAACTTACGACGCCGGATGAACTGGATAAACTTTCACAATATTGTGACATTTGGTTTATTCACGGTAATCACGACAGTAAAACCGTCGCCGCATTTGATTCGATTTGGAATAGCGAGTGGAAAACGCGCAGTTTGCACGGCAAAGTCGTAGATATTCAAGGGGTAAAAATCGCCGGCTTGGGCGGTGTGTTCAGAGGGCATATTTGGATGCCGCCGAATCGCCCGATGTTTTTTGACCCGATTCATTATTGCCAATATTGTCCGCAAGAACGTATTTGGCGCGGCGGCTTGCCGTTACGTCACAGAACGTCGATTTTTCCATCGGATGTCGAAATACTGGAAGGGCTGCAAGCGGATATTTTAATTACCCACGAAGCGCCCCGTCCGCATCCGCAAGGGTTTGCCGTGATTAATCAACTGGCGAAAAAGATGGGAGTTAATAAAATTTTTCATGGACATCATCATGATAATTTCGATTATCGCCCGATAAATCGTAATAAACATTGCGATATTTTTAATATCGGCTTTCGTAGTTTAGCGGACATTAACGGAAATTATTTGATTGTCGGGGTGGATGATCGGGAGAATCGCTAACAATTTTTTAATATCAGTATAGCAAGAGTGTAAAGATATTTGACTTCACATAACAAAAGTATAATTAACTCTTTCTAGTAAGTCGGAAGATAGGTAAAATTGCCACAATTTTACAACAATAATTCAACAGATTGTAATAACGGATTTTTAAAATTAACAGAAGGCTTATACAATGCAGAACCCACAAATCTTGATTGTCGAAGATGAACTTGTTACGCGCAATACGCTCAAAAGTATATTCGAGGCGGAAGGTTATGAAGTTTTTGAGGCGACGGACGGCACGGAAATGAACGCCATTCTTGCGCAACAAGAAATTAATCTTGTGATTATGGATATCAATCTTCCGGGTAAAAACGGTTTAATGTTGGCGCGCGAATTAAGAGAGAACACTAAAATTGCATTAATGTTCTTAACCGGACGCGATAATGAAGTGGATAAAATTCTCGGTTTGGAAATCGGTGCGGACGATTATATTACTAAACCGTTTAACCCTCGTGAATTAACCATTCGTGCGCGTAATCTTTTACATCGTACGATGAATGAAAAAGAGAAAACGACGAAAGACATCGTACAGACGGACAGCTATCGTTTTAACGGCTGGGAGCTTGATGTTAATAGCCGTAGTCTAATTACACCGGAAGGTGTGGTAAATAAATTACCTCGTAGCGAATTTAGAGCGTTACTCCATTTCTGTGAGAACCCGGGTAAAATTCAAACTCGAGAAGATTTATTACTGAAAATGACCGGTCGTGAATTAAAACCTCATGATCGTACTGTGGATGTGACGATTCGTCGTATTCGTAAACATTTTGAAGATCACCCTAACACACCGGAAATTATCGTAACCATCCATGGTGAAGGTTACCGTTTTTGCGGTGAATTAGAGTAGCATTAAACGTTTAATCCGAGCGTTTAGGATCTTCTTTTCTAAAAAGGTACATTTTTATGAAAAATTTAACAGTTTTAGCACTAGCGGGTTTATTCTCCGCATCGGCATTTGCGGCACCGGTCGGAAATACCTTTACCGGTGTAGGCGTAGGCGTTGATCTCACCACGGTAAAATATAAAGTGGACGGCGTAAAAGGTAAACAATCAACCAGTCCCGCGTTAGTGGTCGATTACGGTATGGACTACGGCGATAATTTTGTCGGCGTAGTACAAGGTAAAGTAAAAGTAGGTAGCACAAAGGTATTTAGTGACGTAAAACAGAAAACTAAATATACCGTAGCTTATCAACAAGGTTATCGTGTCGCTTCGGATTTATTACCGTATGTGAAAGTAGATGTTGCGCAAAGCAAAGTCGGCGATACTAATTTCCGTGGTTACGGTTATGGTGCGGGTGCTAAATATGCCGTATCAAGTAATGTAGAACTCGGTGCGGAATATACTCGTAGCAACTTGAGAAAAAGCGGTACTAAATTAAAAGGTAATGAATTTACTGCGAATTTAGGTTACCGTTTCTAATTATTTTTCCCTTATGACAAGCGGTTGTTTCTTGCAAAAAATTTGCGAAAAACGACCGCTTATTTTTTTATTAATACTTTATTTTACTGAGCCATTTTTTCAGCTACGGTTAGAAAGCCGTCTGCAGTCGCGTAGATTTCTTCAAATCCTTGCGCTTGTAGAATACGGTCAGATACTTCACGAAAAGCCCCTTCGCCACCGGCTTTTTCTAATACCCAATCCGCTTTTGCTTTTACATAGTCGTGCGCATTACGGGTAGCAATTGCCAGTCCGCAAACCTCAAACGCCGGTAAATCTAACGTATCATCACCAATAAAAGCGGTTTGTTCCGCTGTTACGCCTGCTTCTTGCATCAATTCAAAACACGCGGAACGTTTTTCCATTTTACCTAATTTAAACAGAGGCACTTTGAGTACATCAATACGTTTACGTAACAATGCCGAATCGCCGCCGGATAAAATCGCCACTTGGATACCACAGGTTTGTAGCATTTTCATACCCAAGCCGTCATGGACGTGAAAGCGTTTCATTACCTCGCCTTCGGCGGTGTAGTACATTCCGCCGTCGGTAAGCACGCCGTCCACATCGGTAATCACTAATTTAATCTTGGTTAAATCCATCATTCTGTTCCTCAATATGTTATGATTTATCCATTATAGTTTTTGGAGTAAAAAATGTCGATTTCTCACAATTTATCTGAAATTCAGCAACAGATTCAGCAAATTTCCCAACAATGCGGGCGAGATAATGTTCGTTTACTGGCGGTTTCTAAAACCAAACCGGTGGAAGCGATTGAAGAAGCGATTGTTGCAGGACAAACCGCATTCGGTGAAAACTATGTGCAGGAAGGGGTAGAAAAAATTACTTATTTTGCTCAGCAACCGAATTTAGAATGGCATTTTATTGGGCCGCTACAGTCGAATAAAACCCGTTTGGTGGCGGAAAATTTTGATTGGATTCAAACCGTTGACCGTTTAAAAATCGCGGAGCGATTGAATGCACAGCGTCCGGCAAATAAAGCACCGCTTAATGTGCTGATTCAAATTAATATTAGTGACGAACAGTCTAAATCAGGTATTCAACCGGAAGAATTAGACGAGTTGGCAAAAGCGATTAGCCAACTACCAAATTTACGTTTGCGTGGTTTGATGGCAATTCCAAAACCGGAAAGTGAAGCTGAACAGCAAAAAATTGCATTACGTAAAATGCAGCAACTTTTTGACCGCTTGCAAGACGAGTTTGAAGGGATAGATACGCTTTCAATGGGAATGAGTGATGATATGCAAAGTGCGATTGAATGCGGCTCAACGATGGTGCGTATCGGCACGGCGATTTTTGGTGCGAGGGATTATTCCGCTAAAAGCGTTTAATTGCAAAAAATTTAGTAAATCGGACCGCTTAAATCATAGCCAATAAATAAAAATTTCTGTATAATCTCGCCCCTTGATGAATTGTGATCTTGATCACATTAGGTCACAAGAATGGGGCGATTTCCCCCCGATAAAGATTTCCACGGTACGTGTAAACGTACCCTATATTCAACTCAATAAAGACATTTCAATGCAAAATTTAGATATCAATAAATTGCGTAATATCGCAATTATCGCGCACGTTGACCACGGTAAAACAACACTTGTAGATAAACTTTTACAACAATCAGGCACATTAGGCGAAACGCGTGGCGATGCTGACGAGCGTGTAATGGACTCAAACGATCTTGAAAAAGAACGTGGCATTACCATTCTCGCTAAGAATACGGCGATTAACTGGAACGATTACCGTATTAATATCGTAGATACGCCGGGACACGCGGACTTCGGCGGTGAAGTAGAACGTGTACTTTCTATGGTTGATTCGGTGTTATTAGTGGTAGATGCGTTTGACGGACCGATGCCGCAAACACGTTTCGTAACTCAAAAAGCATTTGCGCACGGTTTAAAACCAATCGTTGTGATCAACAAAGTGGACCGCCCGGGTGCACGTCCCGACTGGGTTGTGGATCAAGTATTCGATTTATTCGTAAACTTAGGTGCAACGGATGAACAATTAGATTTTCCAATTATCTACGCATCGGCATTAATGGGCGTTGCAGGTTTAGAACACGAAGATCTTGCGGAAGATATGACCCCGTTATTCCAAGCGATCGTTGATCATGTTGAACCGCCGAAAGTGGAATTAAACGCACCGTTCCAAATGCAAATTTCGCAATTAGATTACAACAACTATGTAGGTGTAATCGGTATCGGTCGTATCAAACGCGGCTCAATCAAACCGAACCAAACGGTAACGGTGATTGATTCCGAAGGTAAAACCCGTAACGGTAAAATCGGTCAGGTGTTAGGTCACTTAGGTTTACAACGTTATGAAGCAAGCGAAGCATTTGCCGGCGACATCATTGCAATCACCGGTTTAGGCGAATTAAATATCTCGGATACGATTTGTGATATTAACAACGTAGAAGCGTTACCGGCATTAAGTGTTGATGAACCGACCGTAAGTATGTTCTTCTGCGTAAATACTTCTCCGTTCTGCGGTCAAGAAGGTAAGTATGTGACTTCTCGTCAAATCCTTGAGCGTTTAAACAAAGAATTAGTCCACAACGTAGCATTACGTGTAGAAGAGACACCAAACCCGGATGAATTCCGTGTATCCGGTCGCGGTGAGTTACATTTATCGGTATTAATCGAGAATATGCGCCGTGAAGGTTACGAGTTAGCGGTATCGCGTCCGAAAGTAATCTACAAAGAAGAAAACGGTAAAAAACAAGAGCCGTTCGAGCAAGTCACCATCGATATCGAAGAACAACACCAAGGTGCGGTAATGGAAGCGTTAGGTATCCGTAAAGGTGAAGTGAAAGATATGATTCCGGACGGCAAAGGTCGTACCCGTTTAGAATATGTGATCCCAAGCCGTGGTTTAATCGGTTTCCGTAACGAATTTATGACGATGACTTCTGGTACCGGTTTACTTTACTCAAGTTTCAGCCACTATGATGACGTAAAACCGGGTGAAATCGGTCAGCGTAAAAACGGCGTGTTAATTTCTAATGCAACCGGTAAAGCGCTTGCTTATGCTTTATTTGGTTTACAAGAACGCGGTAAATTAATGATCGATCACGGTGTGGACGTTTATGAAGGTCAAATTATCGGTATTCACAGCCGTGGTAACGACTTAACCGTAAACTGCTTACAAGGTAAAAAATTAACCAATATGCGTGCGTCAGGTAAAGATGATGCAATCGTATTAACAACTCCGGTTCGTTTGAGTTTAGAACAAGCGTTAGAGTTTATCGATGATGACGAGTTAGTAGAAGTAACGCCGCAATCAATTCGTGTACGTAAACGTTTATTAACCGAAAATGATCGTAAACGTGCAGGTCGTACAACCACAAGCACCAGCACGAAATAATTTGTGTTAATTTAAGAAAATGCCCGTTACTATAATTTAGTAAGCGGGCATTTTTTTAGGATTTTTTGCAAAAAGCTGATAGAATTCGACCGCTTACCAGTCCATTGAAGCTGGCATTTGCCATTGAATAATTAGCTTAATTTTATAAGGAATGAATTATGTTCGTAGAAATTTATGGTCGTATGACTTGCCCGTATTGCACACGTGCAAAAGCGTTAGCGGAAAAAATGAAAGGCGAATTAGCCGATTTCGATTTTAAATTTATCGATATGATTGCCGAGGGTATTTCAAAAGAAGATTTAGAACCACGTGTTGGCAAACCGGTTGCAACCGTACCACAAATTTTCTTAGATAACGTTCACGTTGGCGGTTGTACTGATTTCCAAGCGTTAGTGAAAGAAAAATTCGGGATTGAAGTTTAATCACTCATCATGAGAAACAAAAACGGCACAAGTATTTAATTTACTTGTGCCGTTTAGTTTATAGGCCTAACGCTTTACGTTGAGCATCTAACAATTGATTGATTCCTTGATGAGCAAGGTCGAGTAATTGTAATAATTCCATGTGGGAGAACGGTTCGCCTTCGGCGGTACCTTGCACTTCAACTAATCTGCCGTCTTCGACCATTACCACGTTCATATCCGTTTCGGCATTTGAATCTTCAATATATTCCAAATCACATACCGCATTACCGTCCACAATACCGACGGAAATTGCCGCCACTAAGCCTTTCATCGGATTTTCTTTAAGTACGCCGTCAGCGACTAATTTGCTCATCGCATCGTGTAAAGCCACGCACGCACCGGTAATTGCCGCCGTACGAGTGCCACCGTCCGCTTGAATCACATCACAATCCACCGTAACAGTACGTTCGCCAAGGGCTTTTAAATCGACTACTGCGCGTAATGAGCGTGCGATAAGACGTTGAATCTCCATGGTTCTGCCGCCTTGTTTGCCTTTTGCCGCTTCACGTTGCATACGGCTGTGGGTTGAACGTGGCAACATACCGTATTCGGCGGTTACCCAGCCTTGCTGCTGACCTTTTAAAAAGCGAGGAACCGTTTCTTCCACGGTGGCATTACATAAAACTTTGGTTTCGCCGAATTCAACTAAAACGGAGCCTTCCGCATAACGAGTATAGTGACGAGTAATTTTTACCGGACGAACTTGATTCAGTTCACGATTATTTGGGCGCATGATTTCTTCCTTTTATTAAAAAATTTTCCTATTGTAACAAATAAACCTACGGATCGCTTTCATTTCTAAAATACGCCCGAAAAATCACGTTTTCGTAGAAATCGGGCATTTTTATTTATATTTATCACTTAAATTTAAGCTATTTTGCTTTATTTATGTGACTCAGTTCTCATTTCTTATGATCTAAATAGAAATATGTTGATAATTTGTTAAATCGAAATTATAAAATTAACAAATATTTAATATATTTAAGCCACCTCAATTCATTAGATGGAGATCAAACTATGAAAATTATCCGTTCCTTTATTAATGGTAAGTTTGTCAGCAACTTAACAGGCACTTATGTTGATGTATTAAATCCGGCAACCGAAGAAGTGATTGCAAGAGAAGTACAATCTTCTGCCGCAGATGTTGAGGCGGCTTTAAGTGCGGCTCGTGCGGCACAGCTAAGTTGGGAACGGTTACCGGCGGTGGAAAGAGGCGTATATTTACATAAAATCGCCGACGGTATTCGCCAACGCGCCGATGAACTCACTAATGTGATTGTGGCTGAAGGCGGAAAAACGAAAGACCTTGCTCGTATTGAAGTGATGTTTACCGCAGATTACTTAGATTATCAAGCGGAATGGGCTCGTCGTTACGAAGGCGAAATTATTCAAAGCGATAGACCGAGAGAAAATATCTTATTATTTAAACGTCCTTTAGGGGTTATCGGCGGTATTTTACCTTGGAACTTCCCTTTCTTTTTGATTGCACGTAAAGCGGGACCGGCATTAGTTACCGGTAATACTATTGTGATTAAACCGAGCAGCTTAACACCGATTAACTGTGAAATTTTCTGTGAAATCGTAGAGAGCGTAGGTTTACCGGCAGGTGTATTCAACGTCGTGAACGGCGGTGTTGAAGTCGGTCAAGCATTGGCGAGCAGCAAAAATGTCGATATGGTCAGTTTAACCGGTTCGGTCGGTGCAGGACGTGCGGTAATGGAAGCGGCGGCGAAAAATATTACCAAAGTTTCGCTTGAATTAGGCGGTAAAGCGCCGGCAATTGTCTTGAAAGATGCCGATTTAGATTTGGCGGTAAAATCGATTATTGCTTCAAGAGTGGGTAACTCAGGTCAAATTTGTAACTGTGCCGAACGAGTTTATGTACATAACAGTGTTAAAGATGCTTTTATTGAGAAAGTGGTTGAAGCAATGAAAGCGGTACGTTATGGCAATCCGGCGGAAGCGGATAGCGGTAGTATCGAAATGGGACCGTTAATTGAAGAAAGAGCGGTAGAACGAGTTAAAGAAAAAGTGGAACGAGCAATCGATCAAGGTGCGAGATTAGTCTGTGGCGGTAAACGTGCGGAAAGTAAAGGTTTCTACTTTGAACCGACGGTTTTAGTCGATATCAAAAATGATATGGATATTATGCACGAGGAAACCTTCGGTCCGGTTTTACCGATTATGGGATTCGATACGCTTGATGAAGTTCTGGCATTAGCGAATGATAGTGAATACGGCTTAACCAGTTCCGTTTATACCACCAATTTAAACGAAGCGTTTTATGTGACACGTCGTTTACAGTTCGGTGAAACTTATATCAACCGTGAAAACTTTGAAGCAATGCAAGGTTTCCATGCGGGCTGGAAGAAATCGGGCTTAGGCGGAGCCGACGGAAAACACGGCTTGGAAGAATTCTTACAAACACAAGTGGTCTATTTAGAAACCGACATCTAGTCATAATTAAAATATAAAAAAATCTCAATAGTGTAAGCTGTTGAGATTTTTTATTTTCATCGCACTTCTCGTACTCTTTAACTTACAATCTTAGCTAAAAAAGGCTAGAATTATTTCAAACAATAAAATAAGGAATAATTATGATTTATAGTATGACCGCTTTCGCCCATTTAGAAATGAAAAAAGAGTGGGGTAATGCAGTGTGGGAAATTCGCTCGGTGAATCAACGTTTTTTAGAGACCTATTTTCGTTTACCTGAGCAATTCCGTAATTTAGAAATGACCTTACGCGAGCGTTTACGTGCATCACTTACACGCGGAAAAGTAGAATGTAGTTTACGTATCGAATTAAGTAATAACCAAAATAGTGAATTGGCATTAAATAAAGCGTATGCGGAAAAGGTAATCAGCTCGTTACAAACCTTGCGAGGCATTGCCGGTGAGGGTGAGATCAACTTAGTGGATATTTTACGTTATCCGGGGGTGGTCGATGCTCAAACACAAGATTTGGATCAAATTGGGCAAGACCTGTTAGCCGGTTTCGAACAAATTTTAGCGGACTTTATTGCGATGCGTGGTCGTGAAGGCACGAATTTACAGGCGTTGATCCAACAACGCTTAGACACGATTGCCGAGATCGCAACCAAAGTGCAGGCGCAAATGCCGGAAATTCTGCAATGGCAGAAAGATAAATTACAACAACGGTTTGATGAGCTGAATTTACAATTAGACCCGCAACGTTTAGAGCAAGAAATGGTATTAACCGCACAGCGTGTTGATGTGGCGGAAGAATTAGACCGCTTACAATTACACGTGAAAGAAACGACTAACGTCTTGAAAAAAGGCGGAGCGGTAGGTCGTAAATTGGACTTTATGATGCAAGAACTAAATCGTGAATCCAATACGTTGGCATCAAAATCCATTAATGCGGACGTAACCAATTCAGCGGTTGAATTAAAAGTGTTAATCGAACAAATGCGTGAGCAAATTCAGAATTTAGAGTAGGTGTTTTATGACGTGTGAATGTAGCAAAATCAGTAATAGTCACCCGGATCTCTGCGTGCAACTTTCTCAGTATCGTTTAATTGAAATTGCAGGTGTGGATGCTGAGAAATATCTTCAAGGACAATTAACCTGTGATGTAGCGAAATTGGCAGAGGGAGAACATACCTTAACTTGCCATTGTGATCCGAAGGGCAAAATGAGTGCATTAATCCGTTTATATCGTCAAACGGCAGATAAATTTATCGCCATGATTCATGCGGATTTATTACCGGAAGCGCTTAACCAACTAAAAAAATATGCGGTGTTTTCTAAGGTTACTTTCACTGAGCTGGATACGCCGATTTATGGGGTAACAAGCGGTGAGATTTTGGCAAAACTTTGCGAAAATACGATCGCTTTAGTCATTCCGCAAGGGCAAAAACGTGCAATTGTTTGGGGCGAAGCGCTAGAAACCAATGCCGATAGCCAATTGTGGGATTTAATCGACATTCAAGACGGGATTCCGATGTTGCTAAAAGCGAATCAATTTGAATTGATTCCGCAGGCAACCAATTTACAAGCGGTCGAAAATGCGATTTCTTTTACTAAAGGCTGTTATATAGGGCAAGAAACGGTCGCTCGAGCAAAATATCGTGGTGCGAATAAGCGAGCAATGTTTACTTTAGTCGGTAAATTTGAAGGCGAGGTGAGCTTACCGGAGATTGGCGGCTCGGTCGAAATGCAGCTCGGTGAGAATTGGCGTGCAACCGGTACAATCTTAAGCCGTGTGGCATATCAAAATAAACTTTGGCTGCAAGTGGTAATGAATAATGATGTTGAAGCGGATAGTGCATTTAGAATCAACGGCATTTCATTAGCGATTTGTGATTTGCCTTACAGCTTTAAAGACGCATAATAGAAAACGGAGAATGAAGGTTCATTCTCCGTTTTTTTACATTTTATTTTTATATCTTGTCCGGGTGATGAATCATCACAAATCTTTCCCATAACTCTTCTTGCGTTTCTTGATGTTCCGGATCCGGAATAATACAGTTGGTAATCGGGCAAACTTTTTGACAGGTCGGCTTTTCATAATGTCCGACACATTCGGTACATAGCACCGGATCAATCACATACACATCATCGCCGATTGAAATCGCTTCATTCGGACATTCGGGTAAGCACATATCACAGTTGGTACATTTGTGGGTAATCAGTAAAGCCATAAGTTCGGAGTATTCTAAAAAATGAGCGATTATACAGATAAAGATAAAAATAGGAATGGATTTTACATAGACTTGCATAGTTAAGCGGCACGAGTAAGCGGTTAAATTTGCCACTTTTTTAGTAAATTTAACCGCTTGCTGGGATTAACCCTTTTGTTGCTCGAGATAAAGTACGGTAGCCGCGACACGAGAGTGAACATTTAATTTGCGTAATAAGTTACGAATATGTACTTTAACGGTTTCTTCCGAAATAAATAATTGGCTGGCAATCTGTTTATTCGACATACCGGTCGCAATCCATTGTAAAACATCACGCTCGCGATCAGTCAAGACGCTTAACGGATCATTCTCCGGACGGCGTTCTAATAGATGTTGTTTAACGCTTTCGCTTAATACGGTTTCGCCCTGTGCCGCCTTGCGAATGTTTTCGACTAATTCTGCGGTATCGCTGTCTTTTAATAAATAACCGTCCACACCGGCGTCCATTAAAGCGAATACGTCGGATTGTTCGTCCGAAACGGTTAAGACGACAATACGGCTATCAATGCCGTGCTTTCTTAATGCACGTAATGTATCCAAACCGGAAATTCCTTTCATATTTAAATCTAAGATAATTAAATCAGGGTTTGTATCTAAGGCGATACTAATGCCGTCCGTGCCATTACTTGCTTCACCCACGATAACAAAGTTATCTTCTAATTCTAAAATTTGTCTAATTCCCTGACGCATTAAAGGATGATCGTCAATTAAAAGTATTTTATAAGCTTCGGTCATTGTTACCTCCAACGGAAATGGAAGAAATTGTGCTTGTTATATTTAACTAAAGCAAGTTACCCATTTTGGGTAATTCAACTAATTTTTGATCTGTACCAAGTTATTGTCCAGTTAAATTTCCGTTTGATTTGTAAAACTTTTCAACTATTAGACCGCTTGTTCCGCTATAATAACGCTAATTTTAGCTAAAAGAATGATAATAATGACAACTCAAACAACTTATTTCGCCACCGCTGCTCGTGGCTTTGAAGAAATGTTAAAAACAGAACTGGAGCAGATCTGCCAAGCCGAGTGTAAAGTCACACAAGGCGGAGTACATTTTACGACGACCCAACGAGGGGCATATCAAGCATTACTACACAGCCGTTTGGCTTCTCGCATTTTCTTACCGTTGGTCACCACCAAAATTTTTAGTGATCTGGATTTATACGCAACGATCGTCGGTATCAACTGGGAGGACATTTTTGATCCTCGTGATACTTTCTTTGTCGATTTTAACGGCACTAACCGCGAGATCCGCAACACGCAATTCGGTGCGGTGCGAGTAAAAGACGGTGTAGTAGATTATTTCGAGCGTAAAGGCTTTGCTCGTCCGACAGTGGATAAAGATCATGCGGATATTCGTATTCACGTTTATCTCGACCGAGAAAATATGGTGGTATCGCTTGATTTAAGCGGTGATGCATTACATATGAGAGGCTACCGTGAAGACACCGGTAAAGCACCGTTACGTGAAACATTGGCGGCGGCGATTATTCTTCGTTCCGGCTGGCAAAAAGGCACACCGCTGGTTGATCCGATGTGCGGTTCCGGTACCTTGTTGATCGAAGCGGCACAGATGCAAGCGGGGATTGCACCGCAATTACACCGTAAGCATTGGGGCTTTAATGTGTGGAAAGGACACCAACAAGCGGTATGGAAAGAGGTGCTGGAACAAGCCTATTTGCAACAAAATGAAGAAATTCAACCGCTTTTCTTCGGCTTTGACCTTGATCATCGCGTACTGGCTAAGGCAAAACAAAATGCGAAAAATGCCGGTGTCGCACATTTAATTCAATGGCAACAAGGCGATGTAGCGGCGTTAAAAAATCCTTGCCCTGACCAAGTCGGTACGGTGATTTGTAACCCGCCGTACGGTGAGCGTTTAGGTACGACACCGGCGTTAATTGCTCTTTATTCGGTATTCGGACAACGTTTAAAACACCAATTCAGTGGTTGGAACGCCTCGATTTTTAGCGGTGAACCGGAATTATTGAACTGTTTACGTTTACGTTCTCACCGTCAATTCAAAGCGAAAAACGGTCCGTTAGATTGTTTACAAAAGAATTATCAGATTAGTGAGCGAGCTGTTGCCGAACAACAGGCAGATGAGCTTAAGTTTGAACAGAACGCACAAGTTGCACCTGATTTCGCTAATCGTTTAACGAAAAATATTAAGAAAATTGAGAAATGGGCGAAACAGCAAGGAATTAATGCCTACCGTCTCTATGATGCGGATTTACCGGAATATAATTTAGCGGTTGATCGCTATGATGATCATATTGTGGTACAAGAGTATGCCGCACCGAAAAACATCGACGAACAAAAAGCTCGCCAACGCTTACTGGATGCCGTGTCTGCAACCCTGTATGTAACGGGCGTGGAAACCAATAAGTTGGTATTAAAAGTACGTCAAAAGCAGAAAGGTACAAACCAATATGAGAAATTAGCCAATAAAGGTGATTATTTCTATGTCACCGAATACGGTGCAAAATTGTGGGTGAATTTAACCGATTATCTTGATACCGGCTTATTCTTAGACCACCGTCTAACACGTAAGATGGTAGGGCAGATGGCAAAAGGTAAAACGTTCCTTAATCTTTTTGCTTACACCGGTTCAGCGACTATTCATGCCGCATTAAACGGTGCGAAATCCACCACCACGGTAGATATGTCAAATACTTACCTGAATTGGGCGGAACAAAATTTAGAGTTAAATAATTTACCGCTGCGTAATAACCGCTTATTCCAAGCTGATTGCTTGCAGTGGTTGGCGGAATGTCGTGAACGCTTTGAGCTGATCTTCGTTGATCCGCCGACATTCTCGAATTCAAAACGAATGGAAGACAGTTGGGACGTACAGCGTGATCATATTAAATTAATGACACAGCTTAAACGCATTTTAACGGCGGACGGAATAATCGTATTCTCAAATAATAAGCGTGGCTTTAAAATGGATTTCGAAGGCTTAGCCGAATTAGGATTACAAGCGGAAAATATTTCGCATAAAACATTACCGCTTGATTTTGAGCGTAATCCGCAAATCCATAACTGTTGGATTATTCGCCATATTGAAAATTAATAATCACGGAATGCACGGAAAGTTTTGTGCATTCTGCCTATTGGATAGTAAATAAAATGTTAGATATTGTTTTATATGAACCGGAAATTCCACAAAACAGCGGTAATATTATTCGCTTGTGTGCGAATTGCGGTTTTAGATTACATATGATTGAACCGTTAGGCTTTGCGTGGGATGACAAAAAACTACGTCGTTCAGGTTTGGATTACCACGAATTTGTCGATATTCAAAAATATAAGAATTTTGAAGATTTTCTAGAACGCGCCAAGCCAAAACGTCTATTTGCGCTGACAACTAAAGGCGAACCGAATCATAGTGAAGTGAGTTATGAATTAGGCGACTTCCTTATGTTTGGGCCGGAAAGCCGAGGTATCCCGATGGCGATTTTAGACACTTTACCGATGTCGCAAAAAATCCGAGTGCCAATGTGTAAAGACAGCCGCAGTATGAATCTCTCCAATACGGTAGCGGTTGTTGTATATGAAGCGTGGCGTCAATTCGGTTACCAAGGTTCTGTACCGAGACAGCCAATTTAGCTTAGTGCCATCAAATTACAAGCGGTTAATTTTCTTTAAGAATTTACAAATTATTCCGAGAAATTGACCGCTTGCTTAAGTCGCATAAAAAAATCCCAAGCATTCGCTTAGGATTTTTGTTTCAATCAATTCAGATTAAAGTTTAGTAGCAAGCATTGCTTCTAATTTCTCAATATCTACCGCAAATTTACGGATACCTTCCGCTAATTTTTCAACAGCCATTGGGTCTTGGTTATGTTGCCAGTAGAATTCCGCTTCTGTTAATGGTGCCGGACGTGCTTTCACTTCACCTTTATATTCTAATTTACGAACAAGCGGGGCATTGCTTTCAGCAAGTTCTTTTAATAATGGCGGAGCAATGGTTAAACGGTCACAGCCTGCGATTTCGGTAATTTCACCTACGTTACGGAAACTTGCGCCCATAACCACAGTTTGATAGCCGTACTGTTTGTAGTAGTTATAGATATTTGTAACAGAAATTACCCCCGGATCTTCTGCCGGTGCATATTCTTTTTTCTCTGCTACTTTATACCAGTCTAAGATACGACCAACAAACGGAGAGATTAAGTAAACACCAGCTTCTGCACATGCACGAGCTTGCGCTTGAGAGAATAATAAGGTTAAGTTACAGTTGATACCTTCTTTCTCTAACACTTCCGCCGCACGGATACCTTGCCAAGTTGAAGCGATTTTAATAAGAATACGATCATTACTAATGCCAACGTCATTATAAAGTTTCATAATTTGGCGAGCTTTCTCAATTGTTGCTTCCGTATCGTAAGAAAGGCGAGCATCAACTTCCGTAGAAATACGTCCCGGTACGATTTTAAGAATTTCTAAACCAATATTCACGGCTAACTTATCTTCCGCATCAATAAGTTGCTGGGCTTTATCATCACTTCTTGCTTTAGCATAAGCTACTGCATCATCAATTAATGAAGCGTATTGCGGTAATGCAGACGCACTTAAGATTAAAGACGGATTAGTGGTCGCATCTTGCGGTTGATATTGTTTGATAGCTTCAATGTCGCCTGTGTCGGCAACAACAACAGTCATTTCGCGTAAAGCATCTAATTGGCTCATAAAAGGTACCTCTTTATATAGATTATATAGATAGATGAATAATGATATATATAATACCAATAACTTCTCGAAAAAGTACGAATAATTTTGTGATAAAGATCACAAATTTAGATATGCAGTCAAAAGTTATCACAAAATAACTCAAAACTGTTCTTGTTTTACTCAAGTTGAATAAATGTTATG
The DNA here is from genome assembly GCF_900444945.1 of Actinobacillus lignieresii. Taxonomy (NCBI): domain Bacteria; kingdom Pseudomonadati; phylum Pseudomonadota; class Gammaproteobacteria; order Pasteurellales; family Pasteurellaceae; genus Actinobacillus; species Actinobacillus lignieresii. The sequence continues at coordinate 69,396 of NZ_UFRM01000001.1, forward strand.
CAAAGAGTAAATTTTTCAAGATTTTTTTGCAAAAAGTACTTGCAAGGAATTCATATTTCTCTATAATGCACCCACACAACGACGCACTGTTGTGAACGAGAAGTAAATGCGGTGCGTCGTTCTTTTTTGCTCTTTAACAATATATCAGACAATCTGTGTGGGCACTTGTTGATTGACTTGATTTTGAAAATATTATTTAAAACTTGAAGTCTTAATAGGTGCTTAAACTAGAAATTCATATTTTTCTTTTTGCTTAACTTGGTTAGGTAAGGGAAGTGAACTTAGCTAAGCAGAATATTGAGCGATTAAACTTTTTGAATTGAAGAGTTTGATCATGGCTCAGATTGAACGCTGGCGGCAGGCTTAACACATGCAAGTCGAACGGTAACGGGAAGGGAGCTTGCTTTCTTTGCCGACGAGTGGCGGACGGGTGAGTAATGCTTGGGAATCTGGCTTATGGAGGGGGATAACTACGGGAAACTGTAGCTAATACCGCGTAATATCTTAGGATTAAAGGGTGGGACTTTCGGGCCACCTGCCATAAGATGAGCCCAAGTGGGATTAGGTAGTTGGTTAGGTAAAGGCTGACCAAGCCGACGATCTCT
>NZ_UFRM01000001.1:1527500-1717500 GCF_900444945.1 Actinobacillus lignieresii
CCCCATTGTGCAATATTCCCCACTGCTGCCTCCCGTAGGAGTCTGGACCGTGTCTCAGTTCCAGTGTGGCTGGTCATCCTCTCAGACCAGCTAGAGATCGTCGGCTTGGTCAGCCTTTACCTAACCAACTACCTAATCCCACTTGGGCTCATCTTATGGCAGGTGGCCCGAAAGTCCCACCCTTTAATCCTAAGATATTACGCGGTATTAGCTACAGTTTCCCGTAGTTATCCCCCTCCATAAGCCAGATTCCCAAGCATTACTCACCCGTCCGCCACTCGTCGGCAAAGAAAGCAAGCTCCCTTCCCGTTACCGTTCGACTTGCATGTGTTAAGCCTGCCGCCAGCGTTCAATCTGAGCCATGATCAAACTCTTCAATTCAAAAAGTTTAATCGCTCAATATTCTGCTTAGCTAAGTTCACTTCCCTTACCTAACCAAGTTAAGCAAAAAGAAAAATATGAATTTCTAGTTTAAGCACCTATTAAGACTTCAAGTTTTAAATAATATTTTCAAAATCAAGTCAATCAACAAGTGCCCACACAGATTGTCTGATATATTGTTAAAGAGCAAAAAAGAACGACGCACCGCATTTACTTCTCGTTCACAACAGTGCGTCGTTGTGTGGGTGCATTATAGAGAAATCTAAATTCCTTGCAAGTACTTTTTTCAAAAAAATCTTGAAAAAGTGATTGAAAGAACAGATTTAATACAATTCGAGTGTTTTTTATTACTTTTCTGATAAAAAAGTAATAAATCTTATAAGTTAGCTAAAATAATTCTAGCTTACTTCGCATAAAATTCCCTTTCTTTTTCTTCTATTAATCGCTACATTTGTAGTACTTAATCATATAGAGGTAGATATTATGCAAAAAGAACATTTTATTGGTTTAGGTGTTGCTGGCAATTTTGCCGGTCATTTAGAGCAAGCGGGTGAAGAGGCGGATTTCTTACAGGTAAAAACAGAAGAAGCGATTCAGCCAAAAGCGATTTTTCCTTTCTATGTCCCAAGCCAAACCTTAACCCCAACGGAACAATTCCTTGCAACTTATCCCCTATCCCACGATACCATTACCTTTCCAAATGATGCTGACAATCTACAAATTGAACCGGAAGTTGCATTGATTTGCGAAATTGAATATCGAAACAATCAAGTCATTGCCCTTAAACCTACTCATTTTGCCGCTTATAACGACTGCTCTATTCGCCGTCCGAATGCACGTAAAATTTGTGAAAAGAAAAACTGGGGCAATGCGTCAAAAGGGATCTCTGAAACATTGATTCCTTTAGATCATTTCACACAAGGCAGTATTTTGGATAATTACAATATTGCTTGTTTCCATAAACGTGACGGTAAACTGAACGTATATGGCGAAGATAGCCCGGCGGTAAGCTATAGTTATTTTCATCAAAAATTATTGAACTGGATTGTAGATAAGATAAATAACCAACCGGATCAAGGACCGATGAACCATATTGCCGAATTACTTAAACAAGCGGATTACCCGACAAAAGCAGTAATCAGCATCGGTGCTACTCGCTATACTGAATTTGGCGAGCAAAACTTCTTACAAATTGGTGATACAAGTATTGTGGTGGTTTACAATGCTAAAAAGTATTCATTCGAACAAATTACGGAAATGGCTGAAGAGGAACAATTTTCAGCAGAAATCTCAGCATTAGTTCAAACTGTTCGCTAACCAATCTTAAGCGACAGCTATACAAGCGGTCTATTTTAGTAAAACCTTATTAAAATATGACCGCTTATCAATTTAATGAATAGATCTATACTTTTTATATTAACTTACATGAATTAATTATTATTGAAGACTAATTGCTTAGGGGAAACCTCATTTTGCCACATTTTTTCGGATGAAAACGGACATCGGGTTAATTCACGTAGTGACTGAATAAATGCACGCGTTGCACGTGATAAATAACTATTTTTACGATAAATGATTACAACTGTTCGACGTATATCTAGCTCTCCATAGCATGGTTCTTTATCAAAATGATTTTTTGACACTAATGTTTCAGGTAATAATGCTACACCTAACCCTGCTCCTGCTAACGCTTGAGCCGTAGTCATACTTTCTGTTTCCAATACAATTTCAGGTACATAACCGGCTAATTCACACTGCTTAATAAGCATCTCATGTAATTTGTGATTTTTATTCATTTTAATAAAACGGCTCTGTTTAAATTGTTCTAAACATACTCTTTGACTAAAAGAATGATCACCGGCTTTTAACCCCAGTTCTTTAGCAATTCTATGTTCCGGAGGGATCGCCAACAACATTCGTTCTTCAAATAATATTTCATAATCAAAATATTTTTCGTTAACGGGTAATAATGAAATAGCACAATCAACATACCCATGTGTAACCATTTCTTCTAAATTACGGGTACTATCTTCTTTTAAAAATATATCAATTTTTGGATATTGTTGGCTAAAAAGCGGCAACACTCTCGAAAGTAAGTAAGCACTACGGAATGGTGTACTACCGATCGTCACTCTTCCACGTTTGACATTCAAAATATCATCTACTTTTTGCTCAAATTGGTGTTGAAGATCCATCATTGCTTTAGCGTTTTCTACATAAAGCTCCCCGACGTAAGTTAATTTTAACGGTGAAACACTACGATCAAACAATGGTGCACCAACCTCTTCTTCCACTTTTTGAATAAATTGACTCAGTGATGGCTGAGAAATGAATAATTTTTTCGCTGCATTGGAAAAATTACGCTCTTCTGCTACTTTTAATACATATTTAAATTGCCGAAATTCCATCTTTTTTCCTCTTTTTTAGCTTACAAGCGGTTAAATTCCATCAAAGATTCTCAAAAAACTCATAAAATTCAACCATTTATCATTATATAGGTATTTACCTATACCCAGTATGTAAAAAATCGTATTGGACTTATTTTATACCTCTTCAGTACTATTCGCCATATCAAAGCTTTGTTTAATTTAGTGGGAAGCCGAAAGGCTAAACAAATCAAATCCAAATGGGGTGATCTATGATGACAAAAGAAGAAGGCATACGTTATCTAACTGATACCATTGCTAAATTTGTCGGTTTTACCGGTAAAGTATTACCTGACGACGTAATGGCAAAATTAGAAGAATTACGTAAGAAAGAGGAAGAACAATTACCAAAAATTATTTACGGTGCAATGTTCGATAACCAACGTTTAGCCAAAAAATTAAATCGTCCAAGTTGCCAAGACACTGGTGTAATTCAATTTTTTGTGAAATGCGGAGCTAATTTCCCTTACATTGGTGAGCTTGAAGCACTATTAAAAGAATCGGTTATTCAAGCGACTAAAACAGCTCCGTTACGCCATAACAGCGTGGAAACCTTTGATGAATATAATACCGGTTTGAACGTAGGTAAAGGCACACCAAGTGTATTTTGGGAAATTATACCGGACAGTGACAAACTGGAATTAGATACTTATATGGCAGGCGGTGGTTGCTCATTACCGGGACAAGCCAAAGTGCTTATGCCGGGTGAAGGCTACGAAGGTGTAACAAAATTTGTGTTAGACGTGATGACTAGTTACGGTTTGAATGCCTGTCCGCCATTATTAGTTGGCGTAGGAATTGCGACTTCCGTTGAAACTGCAGCAGTACAATCGAAAAAAGCATTATTCCGTCCGTTAGGTGAACGTAACCCAAATGAAAAAGCGGCTTATATGGAGAAATTGTTAGAGGACGGAATCAATAGCATCGGTTTAGGTCCACAAGGCTTAATGGGAAGAATGTCAGTGTTAGGGGTAAACATTGAAAATACCGCTCGCCATCCGTCAGTTATCGGTGTAAGTGTAAACGTGGGCTGTTGGGCACACCGCAAAGGACATATTATTTTCGATAAGGATCTCAACTATACCATTACTTCACATTCGGGGGTAACACTATGAGCGACAAAAAAATCTTGACCACTCCAATCAAAGCAGAAGACTTGGAAGATATCAACATTGGCGACATCATTTATTTGAACGGTTATATCGTCACTTGTCGTGATGTGGCACACCGTCGTTTAATCAATAACGGACGTGAATTGCCGGTGGATCTCAACGGTGGTGCAATATTCCATGCAGGTCCAATTATTCGACCACTTGGTGATGATAAATATGAAATGGTTTCGGTCGGTCCAACTACTTCAATGCGAATGGAAAAATTCGAGAAAGAATTTATCAAGCAAACCGGCGTGAAGGTAATCGTTGGTAAAGGCGGTATGGGGCAAGGTACAATGGAAGGCTGTCGCGATTATAAAGCATTACATTGTGTATTCCCTGCTGGCTGTGCAGTGTTGGCGGCAGAATGTGTAGAAGAAATTGTTGATGCACAATGGAAAGACCTCGGTATGCCCGAAACACTTTGGGTATGCAAAGTAAAAGAGTTCGGTCCGTTAATTGTGTCTATTGATACCCACGGTCGCAATATTTTTGAAGAAAATAAAGTTATCTTCAACGAACGCAAAGACAAAGCGATTGAAGAAATCTGTAAACACGTTGATTTCATCAAATAGTAAATAACGTCTTATCAAAAAAATCCCCCCATACATACACTTGTGTGTATGGGGTTTCTTATACCCAAAATTCAGAAATTCACTCTTGGAGGCAATTATGGCTGCAAGTACGATAACGCTACTCTTTTTACTTTTCGCCGTCGTGATGTTTGTATGGGAAAAATTACCTCTCGCTGTTACCGCAATGATTGTTTGTATTGGTTTAATTTTAACTGGTGTGCTGAGTCCGAAGGAAGCCTTTCTAGGTTTTATAGATAGTAACGTGATTTTATTTGTTGGAATGTTTGTCATTGGTGGAGCATTGTTTGAAACAGGTATGGCAAATAAAATCGGAGGTTTAGTTTCAAAATTTGCCAAAACAGAACGCCAACTCACTATTGTTTTAATGCTCGTTACAGGGCTAATGTCCGGTATATTATCCAATACCGGTACGGCAGCTATTCTAATTCCTGTTGTCGTAGGTATTGCTACCAAATCAGGTTTTGCCCGTTCACGCCTGTTAATGCCATTGGTTTTTGCTGCGGCAATGGGCGGTAACTTATCACTTATCGGCGCACCCGGTAACTTAATTGCACAAGGGATTTTAGAACAAGTAAATCTCAAATTCGGTTTTTTTGAATATGCCAAGGTAGGATTACCTATTCTTATCGTTGGGATTCTGTACTTCGTGCTGATAGGTTATCGTTTTTTACCTAATTCAGAAAATTTAAGTATTGAAAATTCTATATATAGCAATAAAAAAGAAACGGCAGATGTAGCTGTTTGGAAGCAGTGGCTTTCACTTGTCATCTTAGTCGGTACTTTATTAGCAATGGTACTTGAAGATGTTATAGGTATAAAACTCTATGTATCAGCTTGCGTAGGTGCATTATTATTGATCGTCACAGGAGTAATGAGCGAAAAACAAGCCTATGCATCGATTGACAGTCAAGTCATTTTCTTATTCGGTGGTACTTTAGCTCTTGCTACAGCATTAAACAACACTGGCGCAGGTAAAGATATTGCTAATTTTGTCATTGGTTTATTAGGTTCAAATCCAAGTCCGTTTGCATTATTGACTACCGTCTTTATCATTAGCTGTGTACTGACTAATTTTATGTCAAATACTGCGACCGTAGCACTACTCGCACCGATTTGTTTATCAATTGCGAGTTCTTTAGGAGCTGATCCACGAGCAGTATTAATGGCAACTGTTATCGGTAGTTCCTGTGCCTATGCAACACCAATCGGCATGCCGGCTAATACAATGGTATTATCAATTGGCGGTTATAAATTTATGGACTATGTTAAAGCAGGTTTACCACTCATTATCGTATCTACGATTGTAAGTTTGATTTTACTGCCTATTTTCTTCCCATTTTTTCCATAAGAGAAGATACAAGCGGTCATATTTGGAGTGAAATTTGCAAAAAAATTGTTAAATTTGACTATTTATTTTTCATCATGAGATAAAAAATGTGAGCCGCTTGGCATTTCTCGGCTAAATTATTTGCGCGACGATCATAATTTAGCTATCTTGAATAAGTTAATACAATAGACTTAAAGGTATGTTTATGACAAATGCAGAACTTTTTGGTGAAGGCATAAATTTGATGATTTCGGGAATGGGCTTCGTGCTGCTTTTCCTTATCGTATTAATTTATGCGATTAGCTTCATTTCTACGCTAATTAATAAATACTTCCCCGAACCTATCCCCGCTCCCGTAGCAAAACCAGTGCCAAGCGCTGTTCCAACTGATAATTTAGACCATTTACGCCCCGTGATTGCGGCTGCTATTGCCCATCATCGTCGTCAACAAGGATTAAAATAATAGAGGATTTTTATCATGACTATTCAAAATAAAAAAATTGCGATTACTGATGTTGTTTTACGTGATGCACACCAATCTTTGTTTGCGACACGACTACGTTTAGACGACATGTTACCGATTGCAGCTGAATTGGATAAAATCGGTTATTGGTCTTTAGAAGCTTGGGGCGGCGCAACTTTTGACAGTTGTATCCGTTTTTTAGGTGAAGATCCTTGGGTTCGTTTGCGTGAATTAAAAAAAGCGATTCCGAATACGCCGTTACAAATGTTACTACGCGGACAGAATTTATTAGGTTACCGCCATTATGCGGATGATGTGGTTGATCGTTTTGTAGAACGTTGCGTTAAAAACGGTATGGATGTATTCCGTGTATTTGATGCGTTAAATGACCCTCGTAATATGCAAGCTGCATTACAAGCGGTTAAAAAACACGGTGGTCATGCACAAGGTACGTTGAGCTATACCACCAGTCCGGTACACACCTTACAAACTTGGTTAGATGTTACCGAACAATTATTGGAAATTGGGGTAGATTCTCTCGTTATCAAAGATATGTCCGGTATTTTAACCCCAATGGCGGCTTATGAATTAGTCGGCGAAATCAAAAAACGTTATGACGTAGAACTTCACTTACACTGCCACTCAACTACCGGTATGGCGGAAATGGCGTTATTAAAAGCGATTGAAGCGGGTGTTGATGGCGTAGATACTTCAATTTCTTCAATGTCCGGTACTTACGGTCATCCAGCCACCGAATCTATCGTAGCAACCTTACAAGGCACACCTTACGATACCGGTTTAAATATCCCTCAACTTGAAAAAATCTCTGCTTACTTCCGTGATGTTCGTAAAAAATATGCGAAATTTGAAGGTCAATTACGTGGCGTAGATAGCCGAATTTTAGTCGCACAAGTGCCGGGCGGTATGCTAACCAACCTTGAAAGCCAACTAAAACAGCAAAATGCCAGTGATAAACTTGATCTTGTGTTACAAGAGATTCCGCGCGTCCGCGAAGATCTCGGTAATATCCCGCTTGTTACGCCAACCTCACAAATTGTCGGTACTCAAGCGGTAATGAACGTATTAATGGGTGAGCGTTATAAAACTATCGCCAAAGAAACCGCCGGTATTTTAAAAGGCGAGTACGGTCGTACACCTGCGCCGGTAAATAAAGCATTACAAGATCGTGTACTTGAAGGTGCTGCGCCGATTACCGATCGTCCGGCAAATCATATCGCTCCGGAAATTGATAAATTAGTGGCGGAAGTAACTGCACAAGCAAAAGAGAAAGGTATTACCCTTTCCGAAAATGCGATTGACGACGTATTAATCGTGGCGTTATTCCAACAAGTCGGTTGGAAATTCTTAGAAAACCGCAATAATCCGGCAGCTTTTGAACCTGCACCGACCGCAGAATCCGCTAAACCAGCGCCTGTTGCAGCACCAAAAGCACAACCTCAATCCGGTCCTGCAGTTTATACGGTAGAACTTGAAGGCAAAGCCTTTGTCGTGAAAGTGAGTGAAGGTGGCGATATTACTAATATTGCACCAACAGCACCAGCTACTGCACCACAAGTTGCGGCTCCGGTAGCAACTAATGCGAATGCTGAACCAGTCAAAGCACCGATGGCGGGTAATATTCTTAAAGTTGAAGTAACCGAAGGTCAGCAAGTAGCGGAAGGCGATGTGTTATTAATTCTTGAAGCAATGAAAATGGAAACACAAATTTGCGCACCAAAAGCCGGTAAAGTTCAAGGCGTTGCGGTAAAACAAGGTGATGTCGTTGCCGTTGATCAAGTCTTAATGAATCTTGCTTAAACGATAGGGAGTTAATATGGAAGGTATTATCGCTCTGTTTCAGGGTATGGGTATTATGCATATGGAGCTAGGGCAAGCGATTATGATTGCGGTCAGCCTGTTATTGCTCTGGCTTGCAATTGCCCGCGGCTTTGAACCACTCCTTTTATTACCAATCGGCTTTGGCGGTTTATTATCCAATATTCCGGAAGCCGGCTTGGCTATGACCGCTTTAGATAATCTGCTACATCACGGCACAACCGAACAGTTTGCGATTATTGCGGCAAAAGTTAATAGCACAAGCTTAGATCTTGAGAATATTAAAGCTGCGATTGCCTTAGCGGCACCTTCGGTACAAAACGAATTGGAAGTGATTGCCGGAGATATGGGTTATACTGCCGGTGTGTTAGCACTCTTCTATAAAGTGGCGATTGGCTACGGTGTTGCACCGTTAATCATCTTTATGGGAGTCGGTGCAATGACGGATTTTGGTCCGTTACTCGCAAACCCTCGTACACTCTTATTAGGTGCTGCGGCACAATTCGGTATTTTTGCAACCGTACTTGGCGCTTTAGGTTTGAACTGGTTAGGTATTATTGACTTTACCTTACCGCAAGCGGCGGCGATCGGTATTATCGGCGGTGCGGACGGTCCGACTGCTATCTATCTGGCAAGTAAACTTGCGCCGGAGTTACTCGGTGCGATTGCAGTGGCAGCTTACTCTTATATGGCGTTAGTGCCGTTAATTCAGCCGCCGATTATGAAAGCGTTAACCACAGATGCCGAACGTAAAATCCGTATGGTGCAATTACGCACGGTAAGCAATCGAGAAAAAATTCTATTCCCGATTCTCTTGCTCTTACTCGTGGCATTATTGTTGCCGGATGCGGCACCGTTACTCGGTATGTTCTGTTTCGGTAACTTAATGCGTGTCAGCGGTGTGGTGGAACGTTTAAATGATACGGCTCAAAACGCGCTGATCAATATCGTGACGATTTTCCTTGGCTTATCGGTCGGTGCGAAATTAGTTGCGGATAAATTCCTCCAACCGCAAACCCTCGGTATTTTAGTGTTAGGCGTAATCGCATTCTGTATCGGTACGGCAAGCGGTGTATTAATGGCGAAATTGATGAACAAGTTCAGCAAAAATAAAATCAACCCGCTTATCGGTTCTGCCGGTGTTTCTGCCGTGCCAATGGCAGCGCGTGTATCAAATAAAGTCGGTTTGGAATATGACAAACAGAACTTCTTATTAATGCACGCTATGGGACCGAACGTAGCCGGTGTAATCGGCTCCGCTATCGCAGCCGGCGTTATGTTGAAATATATTGCGGCAATGTAATCGCTATATTTACATTATTAAGCGGTCGTTTTTGAGGAAATTTTTGCAAATTTATCTTCAAAACCGACCGCTTACTTTTTATGGCGTTTCATTATAAAATAACGACCTTTTATAACCTTGAGGATTTATTTTATGACATACCCTGTTTGCCCTAAATGCAAGAGCGAAAATACTTATCACGATTCCATCCAATTCGTTTGTCCCGACTGCGCGTACGAATGGAACGGCGAAGAAATTGAAGAACAAGATGAAGACCAATTAATCGTTAAAGACAGCAACGGTAATTTATTAGCTGACGGTGACGATGTACTTTTAATTAAAGATTTGAAATTAAAAGGCTCGTCCGAAGTATTAAAAAAAGGCACTAAATTCAAAGGTATCCGCTTAGTAAACGGTGATCATAACGTAGATTGCGGTAAAATTATGCTTAAATCGGAATTCCTGAAAAAAGCCTGATTTACTCGTTATTTCGACTCATTTTAAACGCCCACTTCGGTGGGCGTTTTTCTTTCATTGCTTATACTTATCATTGAGATAGTTATTATAGATTAAAACTATTGACCAAGCTCAAAAAATATATCACTCTTTTTAGGGATAATGTAATCTCGATTTCAAGGAGATTTATTTATGAAAAAATATTTACTTTCGGCAATTGCCGCCGCCGGCGTCGGCTATTTTTCACTTGTGGGCTACGCCTATTGGTTTGATAAAGAGCAAGCGCCAAAATTATTAGCGTCCGCAGACTTACCCGAATCGCATAAAGCGGTCGCAGGAGTCATGTTTGAAAACGGCTGCCAATATTGCCACTCGGCTAATGCGGAATTACCGGCTTATGCCAAGTTACCAATCGCAGACCAAGTGATGGCTGAAGATATTGAAAAAGGTCTTAAGTTCTTCCGTCTTGATCATCTGATTGAAGGAATGAAAGATCCGAGCAAACTTTCAGAAGCCGATCTTGCTAAATTAGAACAAGTAATTCGCAATGACGAAATGCCGGTTGCTAAATATATTCATATCCACTGGGGTTCTCGTCCTGACGAAGCTCAGAAAAAAATTATCTTAGATTGGATTACCGCACAACGCCAAGCACACTTCTTACCAAAAGCGGAAGGTGCGGACGCTACTCGCTTGGTTCAGCCGATTCCTGATCAATTACCGACCGATCCGCATAAAGTAGCTTTAGGTGAAGGGCTTTATTTTGACGGACGTTTATCTGATGACGGTACGATTCAATGCCATACTTGCCACCAATTAGCGCAAGCCGGGGTCGATAACTTACCGGTATCGGAAGGGATTAACGGCTTAAAAGGCGGTATCAACGCGCCTACGGTGTTTAATGCGGCATTTAATAAATGGCAATTCTGGGACGGTCGTGAGAAAACCTTAGCGGATCAAGCGGGCGGCCCACCGGTAAACCCGGTTGAAATGGGTTCAAAAAACTGGGATGAAATTCTCGCCAGACTAAGCAAGGACGAAGAATTTATGAAACGTTTCCACGAGATTTACCCGACTCTTACGCAAGCGAACGTTACCGATGCAATCGGTGAATATGAAAAAACGCTTATTACGCCGAACAGTGCATTCGACCGCTTCTTAAAAGGCGAGCAAAATGCGCTAACCGACGTACAAAAACGCGGTTACGAGCATTTCAAAAATGCGAAATGCGATACTTGCCATACCGGTACGGCAATGGGCGGACAATCATTTGAATATATGGGCTTATATGCCGATTACTTCAAAGATCGCGGTACGGAATTAACCGAAGCGGATCAAGGACGTTACGCCTTTACGAAAGATCCGAGCGATATGCATCGTTTCAAAGTACCGACGTTACGTAACGTAGCCTTAACCGCACCATATATGCACGATGCGACTGCGAAAGACTTAAAAGAAGCGGTTCGCGTAATGGGTATTTACCAAAGTAATAAAAATTTCTCTGAAACCGAACTCAATGAGATCGTCGCTTTCTTAGAATCACTTACCGGTGAATTCAAAGGTAAATTACTCACCAATGAAAAAATGAAATAATTTCATATAAAAACAAGCGGTGGGATTTCTGTAAAATTTTGCAAAAATCCCACCACTTTTTCTTACTTTCTTTTCGATATTACATATCCGAAATTATTTATCCTAGTGAGAGCTAAAAACCTCGCACTTTACTTTTTTAATCTGTCATTAAGTTGCCATAATTCCTTGTTATCTTTGTTACGTGCCAATGCACATATGTGGATTTGAACTAACAGAATTAACGATAGCGAGGTAAAAAATGAAACGCTTATTCACCAAAACCGCATTAATCACCGCCGTTGCTTTAAGTACACCGGCTTACGCCGTAACAGAAATTCAGTGGTGGCACTCTATGGGAGGCGCATTAAACGAATGGGTCAATGATTTAGCCCAGCAGTTTAATGAGAGCCAACAGGAATATAAAGTTGTTCCGGTTTTCAAAGGTGAATACCTCGAATCTATGGCCGCCGGTATTGCCGCAGTAAGAGCAGGTAATGCCCCGGACATTTTACAAGTATATGAAGTGGGTACGGCTTCTATGATTTATGCGAAAAATGTAACGAAGTCCGTATCTCAAATCATGAAAAATGCCGGTGTGAAATTTAGCCCGTCCGATTATATCCCCGCTGTTAGCAGCTACTACACCGCCCCTAGCGGTGAAATGTTATCTCTTCCATTCAACAGTTCCACGACCGTTCTCTACTACAATAAAGATAGTTTCAAAAAAGCCGGTTTAGATCCTGAAAAAGCCCCCAAAACTTGGAAAGATGTACGTGATGTGGCAGAACAATTGAAAAAATCAGGGAATTCTTGTCCGCTTACCGTTTCTTGGACAGGCTGGACACAATTAGAAAGTTTTTCAGCATGGCACGATGTGCCCTTTGCAACTAAAAATAACGGTTTCGACGGCTTAGATACCGAATTGGCTTTCAATTCTCCATTGCACGTTCGTCATATTGATAATTTAGCAGATATGGCGAAAAGCGGACTATTTATTTATAAAGGTCGTGAAAGTGCTTCACAACCAGCTTTCGTATCAGGTGAATGTGCGATTTTCATCGGTTCGTCAGGTTCTTATTCCGGAATTAAGCGTGATGCTAAATTTACTTTCGGGGAATCGACGTTACCTTATTACGAGGATGTGAAAGGTGCGCCGCAAAATACGATCATCGGCGGTGCAAGCTTATGGGTACTCGCCGGTAAACCCGAATCTCACTATAAAGGTATTGCACAATTCTTCGATTTCCTTTCTCAGCCTCAAGTTCAAGCCAATAGCCATATGCGTACCGGATATTTACCGGTTACGTTAAAAGCCTATGAAATCACGGAACAATCCGGTTTCTATAAACAAAATCCGGGAACGGATGTACCGGTAGAGCAAATGGTACGCAAAACAACCGAACGTACGCGCGGTATTCGCTTAGGTAATATGCCTCAAATTCGTACGATTGTAGATGAAGAACTGGAACAAGTTTGGAGCGGCAAAAAAACTGCACAACAGGCTTTGGACAGTGCGGTAAAACGCGGTAATGAATTACTGGAACGTTTTAGAACCGTTAATAAATAATCTACCTATACTCTCCCATTTGGTGCTTATCCGAATGGGAGATATTGCTTTTATATGTAGGAAAAAATATGACTCGATATACAGGATACCGCTTTCTGCCTTGGTTATTATTGATGCCCCAATTGCTGATTATCGGTATTTTTTTCTATTGGCCGGCGATACAAGCGTTGTATCAATCATTTCAAATGCAAGATATATTCGGTACCACGACTTATTGGGTAGGATTGGATAATTTTAAACGTCTTTGGCATGATCCAACGTATTGGGATTCAATTTATACCACCCTTTATTTTTCCTTATGGGTAACTTTGCTTTCCTTGGTACTCTCTTTACTGACTGCATTCTTTATGTACAGAGTGGTAAAAGGTGCTGTCTATTACCGTACATTTTTAATTTTACCTTATGCCATATCGCCAATTATCGTAGGCGTTTTATGGGCATTTATGTTTTCTCCTTCTTTCGGTGTAATAGCTTATCTCTTAAAACATATCGGCATTGACTGGAACCATCAAATGAACGACTCACAAGCGATGTGGTTAGTCATTCTCGCATCCGTTTGGAAACAAATTTCTTATAATTTTCTATTTTTCTACGCTGGGTTACAGGCAATTCCCAAATCGCTTATTGAAGCCGCAGCCATTGATGGCGCCGGACCGTGGAAACGTTTTTTTACGATTCAATTACCGCTGTTATGGCCAACGACATTCTTTCTCTGCGTAATTAATATCGTCTATGCCTTTTTTGATACCTTCGCCATTATCGATTCACTGACCAAAGGCGGACCGGGCAAATCGACATCGACCTTAGTTTATCGTATTTATGTAGAAGGCTTTATGTCTATGGATTACGGCAGTTCTGCGGCGCAATCCGTCATCTTAATGGCGGCAGTATTACTACTTACTCTCATTCAATTCCGCTATATGGATCAAAAAGGAGAGCATTAATTATGGTTGAAAATCGCCCTTGGTTAAATTTTTTCTCCCATTGCAGTCTATGGCTTGCTATTTTACTGATCTGTTTCCCGATCTATTTGGCTTTTATCGCTTCTACCCATACGGCAACAGACGTTGTAGCCGTACCGATATCGCTATTGCCCGGTGATCAACTGATACAAAATTATACCACTGCGCTTGTCGGCAATGATTCCTCAGCCGGTGCATTATCCGTATCTCGTATGTTATGGGTGACATTTACCATGACGCTCTTAATCGCAATAGGCAAAATCAGTATTTCTTTATTATCCGCCTTTGCCATTGTGTATTTCCGCTTTCCGCTACGAGGGATTGTTTTCGGACTCATATTCGTAACTTTAATGTTACCGGTTGAAGTTCGGATTATTCCTACTTATGAAGTCGTAGTAAACCTAGGTATGATCAATAGCTATGCCGGATTAACCATTCCGCTCATAGCCTCCGCTACAGCTACATTCTTATTTCGCCAATTCTTCGCCACCGTGCCGCAAGAATTGTTGGAAGCGTCAAAAATGGACGGCGCAAAAGCAATGACATTTTTTAAAGATATTCTCGTACCGCTTTCTATACCTAGTATTGCGGCATTATTTGTCATTCAGTTTATCTATGGTTGGAACCAATACCTATGGCCCTTGCTAATGACTACAAGTGAAGAGATGTTTTCGCTCGGTATCGGTTTACGTCAAATGATAGATTCTGGCGGTGGACCAATTAATTGGAATATTGTGATGGCAAGCGTCATTTTAATGCTGATTCCTCCGACGGTCGTGATTTTATTGATGCAAAAATGGCTTGTTAAAGGGCTTATTGATTCGGAAAAATAATTATTCAAGAAAATAATGTTATGGCAACACTAGTGTTAAAAAATATCACGAAACATTACGGCACAACGAAAAAACCTCAAGATTTAATTTTAAAAGGCATTGATATACAAGTTAAACTGGGGGAATTTATTGTGGTCGTCGGACCGTCCGGCTGCGGTAAATCCACCTTATTAAGGATTGTTGCAGGCTTAGAAACGCCGACAAGCGGTGAAATTATCATCGGAAATTGTAATGTGACCGAATTAGAGCCGTCACAACGTAACATTGCCATGGTTTTTCAAAATTACGCGCTCTATCCGCACATGACGGTACGTGAAAATATGTCTTACGGAATAAAGTTAGCGAAAATGCCGGCGGAAGAAATTGAGCAACGTATTGCCGAAGCTGCCAAAATGTTAGATATAGAAGCTCATTTAGATAAAAAACCGAAAGAATTATCGGGCGGACAGCGGCAACGTGTTGCGATGGGTAGAGCCATTGTACGTAAACCACAATTATTTCTGTTTGATGAACCACTCTCAAATCTAGATGCAAAATTACGTACATCGACACGCTTAGAAATTCGCCGCCGTCATAATAAAATCGGCGTAACTTCACTCTACGTTACCCATGATCAAACGGAAGCAATGACTCTGGCGGATCGTATCATTGTGATGAATAAAGGGAAAATCGAACAATTTGATACGCCGGAGAATATTTTTTCTTATCCGGCATCGACATTTGTCGCAAACTTCATCGGTTTACCTGCCATGAATCTATTAAAAGTCCAAGTGAAACAGCATAAAGTTTATTGTGACGGGCAACTATTAAGAGGCGTACCCGTACCGATAAGCATACAAGTACAAGATGAGAGTGACTGGATCTTAGGTATTCGACCCGAGCATATCCGCCTTTTGGATCAAGCAAACGAAACCAGCTGGGAAAGCCATATTTCTACCAGTGAATTACTTGGTTCGGAACAACTCATTTATGCCGAATTGGGGCAACAGCCGATCATTATTCGCCATAACCGAATCCGCTCAGAACTGTTACATCATGCTACTGCCGGTGTATTTCATATTGAAGCAGATTTCTCTCAACTACATTGGTTTAATGCGACGACAAATTTACGTCAGGCATAATATAAGAAATTAACGAATTGATATAAAAAGAAAATAAGGATTAACAATGCAATATCCATATCCAAAATTTATCGCCCACCGCGGCGGCGGAAATCAAGCTCCGGAAAATACATTGGCGGCATTTCAGCTAGGTATTCAACGAGGATACCGAATGTTTGAATGTGATGCCAAACTTTCTGCCGATGATCTGCTGTTTTTATTACATGATGATACGCTTGAACGCACAACATCAGGACAAGGTAGCGCGAGAATCAATTGGGAACAATTGAACCGACTTGATGCCGGTAGTTGGTTCGGCACAAACTTTACTCAAGAACCCATTCCACTATTAGAAAGCATTGTACGTCTTGTACTGGATAATCATGCTTTTCTCAATGTAGAAATTAAACCAAACCTGGGACAAGACTATAGAACGGGGATGCAATGTGCGAAATTCTTACAACGATTTATCACCTCGGAAGGTATTTGCCCGTTTCTTCTCTCTTCATTTAGTGAAGAAGCTTTACAGGGAGCTTACGATGCGGAAACTACTATCCCTCGCGCATTATTACTGGATAAATGGCGTGATTCGGCTTGGGAAAGCATCAGTGCTTTGGAATGTAGCGGCTTTGTACTGAATTATAAAATCGCCACTCCAGAACTTGTTACCAAATGCCATGCAATTAAACGATTTGTTATGGTTTATACCGCAAATAACGAACAGGATATTAAAACTCTATTTGATAACGGAGTGGACGGCATCATTACTGATAATATGAACCTAGCGAATAGCTTTAATTAATAAACATAGTTCACTAAACATAGTAACGTTTCAGTGAACTATGTTCCTTTATTAAACAAAGTTTCAATTTCCTTTGGAATTAATTTCGGCTCCGGCACAAACAATTGTTTATGTCGTTGTAATTCGCCTTTTTCCAACACAATACTGCTTTTAGGCACTTTAAATAACTTACTCAAATATTTCAGCAAATGTGCATTCGCTGCGCCATCGACCGGCGGTGCAGTAATCGCAATTTTGAGTTCGTTATCGTGTAAGCCGACAATTTGATCACGACTTGCCTTCGGCTGTAAAAAAATCCGCAGGCGGATACCGTACGGATTTTCAATACGTTCTACCGCTTCCATATTAAGCGATGGCCCAAAGTACGCCGAATATGCGATAGAAAAGGTTATTGAGCAGAATTAAGCCGAAACCGAGTACCATCACCGAAAAATCTAACATACCGGTACGCGGTAATAATTTACGGATAAAGCCTAATACCGGCTCGGTAATTTGCGCCACCATATAATCTAACGGATGATCGCCACGGGTAACCCAACTCATTAAAGCACGAATTAAGGTGGTGAAAAACAAAATCTGACCGAAGGTTTTTACCACACCCAATAAGCCGGCTAATACAGCCATGGCAACCGGTACGCCTAAAATAAATTTCTCTAATGCAAGTAACAACAATGCAATCAGTAAGGCGGCAAAATTAATGTTTTTTACGGTCGGAATCACTTTACCGACCGGATTCACTAGAGGTGAAGTAAGACGTAAAAGCGATTGGGATAACGGCATATAAGGATCGACTCGGCAGAATTGCAGCCAAGTACGCAAAATTAATACGAAGCTAAAAAAGCCGATAATGATTGAAAGAACAGGGGCTAGAAATTCCATCTATCTTCCTCTTATAAATATCTCTATAAACTATTCGGGCGGGAATACCCCGCCCTCATGATAGAAAGCGGTCGGATTTTACAATTTTTTTGCAAAATTTAACCGCTTGTTGCTAAAACATTAGCCTTGAACCGGGTAGTCCCACCAAATGTCGAATAAATCGCTGACTTCAACTTGAGTTAAGCCATTGTTTTCTAACCAAGTTTTTACTAATTGTTGGTGAGATTCATCACATTTGCCTAATTTTTCTAAGCAAACTAAACCTTCCCAATGTAAGTAACCGCTGCCTTCATAAGCTAAACCGTTCGGCTTAATCACTTCTGCGATGAAACGATCAACTGTTAAATCAATTTGATCAATGCCTGTGTTTTCTGCGAATTGGAATTTTACTAAGAAGCCTAATTCTTGGAATTCTGCCAAGTGCATTTTTTTACGCTGACGCGCATTACGTTGAATAGCCATTTTTATCTCCCCTTATTTAATGAGAATGGATAGTTAAAATCAATCGTTAAACCGATTATGCTTGTTTAACGAAATATAAGTCCCACACACCGTGTCCAAGGCGATGACCACGTTCTTCAAACTTGGTTAAAGGACGGAAATCCGGGCGTGGAATAAAATCGTTAGTTTCTGAAGTATTGCGTAGTTCTTTATCGAATTGACGTAACACTTCCAACATATGTTCTGCGTAGTTTTCCCAGTCGGTTGCGAAATGGATAAAACCGTTATCGCCTAATTTAGTGAGTACTCGAGTGATAAATTCCGGCTGTACGATCCGGCGTTTATGGTGTTTCGCTTTTTGCCACGGATCCGGGAAATAAAGTTGTAAACCGCCAAGTGAACCGTCAGCAATCGCATCACGTAAAATTTCCGTTGCGTCATGGCAAATCACACGTAAGTTTTTTACGCCTTTTTCCAATGCATAAGCGATACAAGCGCCGACACCCGGCGTATGTACTTCAATCCCGATGTAGTTACGATCCGGATTTTGCTTCGCCATTTCAACTAACGAACGCCCCATACCAAAGCCGATTTCTAACACTACCGGATTGTTGTTACCGAAGATCTGCTCAAAATTAAACGGCGTGTTTTGATAATCCAAACCGAGATTCGCCCAGTTATTATTCATCATATCACGTTGGTAATCGCTCAAACGTCCGGTACGCAATACGAAACTACGTACTTTACGAAGATAGCGACCGTCTTCGGTGAATTCGGCTTGTTCTACCGTTTTACGTTTTTTATCTGCAAAAGTTTGTTTTTCTGACATTTGTAAAAATTCTATCTTTTTTGACCGCTTGTTAAAAACGAACAAGAGCGGAACCCCAAGTCCAGCCGCCGCCAAAGGCTTCAAGCAGCAATAATTGACCGCGTTGAATACGTCCGTCACGTACCGCTTCATCTAATGCAACAGGCACGGTCGCCGCACTGTTATTACCGTATTTCTCGACGGTAAGCACCACTTGCGACATATCCATTTCAAGTTTTTTCGCGGTTGCCGCAATAATACGGATATTCGCTTGATGCGGCACCAACCAGTCTAAATCCGATTTTTGTAAGTTATTCTCTTCAAGAGTTTCTTCCACCACGCTTGAGAGCTGTCCTACCGCAAGTTTAAAGGTTGCATTGCCTTGCATTTGAATAAAGCCGGATCGCTCGTCACCACGTTTTTGTGCCGGTAAAGCAAGCATATACTCACTATCGGAAGACGAATGTAAATGCGTTGAAATAATACCTTGTTCTTCGCTGGCTTCAAGAACGACCGCACCGGCTCCGTCACCGAATAACACAACGGTACTGCGATCGGTTTCATCCAATGCGCGAGAATTTAAATCCGAACCGATGACCAACGCTTTTTTTACTTTGCCGCTACGTACAAACTGATCGGCAACACTTAACGCATACACAAAACCGGTACAAGCGGCGGCAACGTCAAACGCAATCGCATCTTGGATATCTAACATACCTTGAATTTGGCAAGCCGCACTCGGATAGGCGTGAGAGTTGGTTGTAGTTCCCACAACAATCAGATCAATTTCATTGTGATCGATATTCGCTATTTCCAGTGCATTTTTAGCCGCTTGCGCGCCCATTGTCGCAACCGTTTCATCTGCGGCGGCAATACGACGCTCTTTCATACCGGAACGAGTAAAAATCCACTCATCGCTAGTATCGACCATTTTTTCTAAATCAGCATTAGTACGAATTTGAGCGGGTAAATAACTACCCGTTGCTAGAATTTTGCTGTACATATTTCGATTCTCTATAAATTTTGATGTAATCTGTTTAAACCTTGTGAAATTTTATCAGGAATTCCGCTCCGAATCTGCCCGATTGCGTGATCTATCGCATAAAAATATGCATTTACCCCTGCTCCGCCATGGCTTTTTACCACAACCGAAGATAATCCGAGTAAAGTTGCGCCGTTATGACGATCCGGATTGATTTGCTGTAATTTTCGGTAATAACGATAGAAAATCGCACGTAATAAATAACGTTTGGCCGTTTGGCAAAGATGAGAATCGGGCGTCGGCTTTTTTAATAACGAAAGAATATTTTTAGCCGCACCTTCCAAAGCTTTTAAGGCGATATTACCGCTAAAACCGTCACAAATAATCACATCCGCAAAATGATTCATCAACTTATCGCTTTCAATAAAGCCGATATAGTTTAAATCATACCGTTGCTTAAGCAGCTGATGCGTATCACGAATAATTTGATTACCTTTATTCTCTTCGGTACCGATATTTAATAATGCCAAGCGAGGATGAACCAAATCCAACATCACTTCGGCAAAAATATTACCCATTTCCGCAAATTGACATAATAATTGACTGTCAGCTTCCACATTGGCACCGAGATCCAACATCACGCTCGATTTGCCGTTCATACTGGGAATTAAGGTTGTCAATGCGGGACGTTCAATATTCGGCAAAGGCTTTATCAGTAATTTAGCTAAGCCCATCAATGCTCCGGTATTTCCTCCGCTTACACAACCTTGCACCTCTCCTCTCGCTACGGCTTCTAACGCCAGTCTCATAGAACTGCCTTTACTCTGACGTAACGCTTGCGTAAAAGGAATATCCGCCGCGATAATACGAGAAGTATGCACAAAAGTAATTCGTTGTTGCTGTGTTGCCGGAAGAGAATTAAGTAATGGGGAACATTGGCTCTGATCGCCGAATAGAACAAAAGATAACATTGGATTCTTTTCCAATGCTAAAGATAATGCCGGGATAGTAATACGGGGACCAAAGTCCCCGCCCATCACATCTAACGCAAGGGTTAGACGATTCAACTGATACCTCGAAACTAACCGAGATTATTTGTTGATTACTTTACGACCACGGTAGTAACCGTCAGCAGTTACATGGTGACGTAAGTGAGTTTCACCAGTTGTTTTATCTACTGAAACTGCTGCTGTTGTTAATGCATCATGTGAACGACGCATATCACGACGTGAACGAGATTTTTTATTTTGTTGAACAGCCATTGGCTATACTCCTAGATCTAGTTTTTCTTTAAATTAGCTAATACAGCGAACGGGTTAGGTTTTTTCGCCAATTCTTCAGGCAATTCGCCAAACACCTGTTCACTCACGGACACTTCACAGTGTTCTTCACTATGCATCGGGACTAGAGGCAATTCGATGATAAATTCATCTTCAATCATATCTAGTAAATTTACTTCACCGAACTCGTTTACTTCGATTGGTTCATAAATTTCGGGCAAATTGTCCGCCTGATCCATATTGGACACTGGACTGAAACAAAACGAACAGTCAAGCGTTTGTGTAAACGGGTTACCGCATCGTTGGCAATCGAATTCCACTTCCACTGTCGCCGTACCTTTAATAACGGTTAAGCGTTGCGGATCGATATATAACGAGAGAGTAACTTGTGCATCGCTTAGCACATTGCTCACAGATTCACCCAAACGATTAAGCAGACTACGTGAGATGTAGCCTTCGTAATCCATTCGACGCTGAGCGTCTTTATATGGGTCAATGGTGAGGGGTAGTTTTACCTTTTGCATAGGGTGTGCATATTACAGATAGAAAGCAAAATAGTCAAAGAGAAAATCGGATTTTTAAAAAATATCTCATAAGCTAAACTAAATAAACCGAACCGGTTTGATATAAGGTAAACTTATAGAAATTTTTCACGTCTAACCATAGCAAAAAAGCGATAAAACTGGTAATTTGACTACGTATCTGAAAACTATTCTTATTTTTAAACGGGATGACAATGTTATTTGCGATTTTAGCAATGCTGGCTTATGCTGCCGCATTATTATGGGTTACCCCCACACTCGCCAATTTAGAAAACCAAACCGGTGATAAAAAACCGAATCTTAAAGCGGTTTTTGGATTCGGCTTACTTGCCGTATTCTTTCACGCAATCAATTTATCGCAAGAATTGGTGCTGAGCGAGGGCGGTCAGAATTTCTCACTTTCTAACGTAAACTCAATGATGAGCTTATTGCTGACGGCTGTCGCAACACTTGCCTTACCGCGTTGGAAAACCATTTGGTTTCCGTTAATGGTGGTTTATACCTTCGGCATTTGTAGCGTAGCGGCATCCGCCTTTGCCAGCGGTAACTTTATTAAAAATATTGCGCAAAATACCGGTCTGATTTTCCATTTAGGTATTGCGATTTTTTCCTACGCACTCTTTTTCTTAGCGTTAATTTATGCGTTCCAATTAAAATGGTTGGATAATAAACTGAAAAGCAAAAAAGCCGTGTTTTGCAGTATGTTACCGCCGTTAATGACGGTAGAACGCCACTTTTTTACGCTGACGTTAGCCGCTCAAGCGTTATTAACGATAACCCTGATTTCGGGAATGATTTATTTACATAACTTTTTCGCACCGGAACAAATCCATAAGGCAATATTTTCTTTCCTTGCTTGGATTGTTTACAACATCCAACTTTTAGGGCAATGGAAATTCCGTTGGCGTGGAAATCGGGTGCTAATTTATTCGATTTTAGGTACAATGTTATTGACCGTCGGTTATTTCGGTAGTCATATGATCTAAATATCACCTTAGGAAGCGGTTGGATTTTCAGCGTTTTTTGCAAATTTTTATTCAAATCCGACCGCTTAATTATCCACTTACATAGGACATTTATTTTGGACAGTATTCCCCTGAGTACTCTTTTTATTTCACTCGCAATTCTCTTATTCCTTTCTGCGTTTTTCTCAAGTTCCGAAACGGGACTAATGTCGCTCAACCGCTATAAAATGCGCCACCTTGCCGAAAGCGGTCATAAAGGGGCGAAACTTGCGGAGAAACTCCTTAACAAAACGGATGTTTTACTTAGTCTTATCCTTATTTGTAATAACTTAGTCAATATCGCCGCCTCCGCGATTGCTACCATGATCGGTATGCGTTTAGCCGGCGATGCCGGTGTGGCGATTGCCACCGGTGCGCTGACTTTTGTGATGCTGGTTTTCTCGGAAATTCTGCCTAAAACCATTGCGGCGATTTATCCGGAAAAAATCGGCTTTTTCGCCAGTTATATCTTAACGCCGTTAAAAAAATTATTAATGCCGCTTGTGTTCTTGATGAATTTAATCATCAGCGGCTTAATGAAATTATTACGCGTTAAAAAAGATGAAAATAAAGGACTGAGTGCGGAAGAATTACGCGGTGTGGTTTTAGAAGCCGGAAAATTTATTCCGACCGGGCACCAAGAAATGCTAATTTCCATTTTAGATATGGAGAAAGTGACGGTTGAAGATATTATGGTGCCGCGTAACGATATCGGTAGCATTGATATTGATGACGATTGGAAATCGATTATGCGCCAACTTAACCACGCCGCTCACGCCCGAGTCGTGCTTTATAAAGGTAATATGGATAAAAACATCATCGGTATGCTGCGCGTACGAGAGGCGTTCCGTTTACTTTTAGAAAAAGACGAGCCGAGTAAAGAAACGCTGATTCGAGCGGTTGATGAAGTTTATTTCATTCCCGAAGGGACACCTTTAACCACCCAATTAATGAATTTCAAAAGTAATAAAGAACGTATCGGTTTAGTGGTGGACGAATACGGGGATATTAAAGGCTTAGTCACCTTGGAAGACATTCTTGAAGAAATCGTCGGCGAATTTACTACCTCGACCGCACCGACGATAGAAGAAGTCAAACCGCAGTCCGACGGTTCGGTGATTATTGAAGGTTCGGCAAATTTACGCGATCTGAATAAGCTATTTGATTGGAATCTGCCCGTTGATGAAGCCAGAACCTTTAACGGATTGATTCTGGAACATTTAGAGAAAATTCCGGACGAAGATACTCAGTTTAGCTTATATAACCTGAAAATAACGATTCTTGAAGTGAGCGATAATATGGTTAAACAAGCGAAAGTCGAGCCTATGCAAGATTAATCCTCGCCTTATACAAGCGGTGGAATTTGCAAAAAATGTTGTAAATTCCACCGCTTTTTTATTAACCAGAAACGATTAAAGCATATTTTTTAATCAAACAAGTTTAACGCGATTATGCTAATTTAATTAAACGGCATTGATACAAGAAACTACTTAACAGATAAAAATAGTTTTTTAAACTAAATTATCAACATAAATATAGAATAAAATTCTATTAACACCTCTATAAAAGCCTCCTTAATTTTATTTTTCTCTATTTACTTCCCAATAAATCTTAGGCATATTCACACCGTATTAACCTATTCTTGATGACATATTTTCATTTCGAATAACTCTTACAAATTTAGATAAAATAAAATTATATTTGAGGTATATCTCATGTCTTCCAACACTACATCTACCGTAAAACGCGCTACATTTTCCGGTCGAAACGCCTTTATCATTGCCGCAATCGGATCTGCGGTCGGCTTAGGTAATATTTGGCGATTCCCCTACACGACTTATGAAAACGGCGGCGGTGCATTTATTATTCCTTATATCGTTGCGCTTTTAACCGCCGGTATTCCGTTATTATTTTTAGATTTTGCAATTGGGCATCGCCATCGTGCGGCGGCTCCGCTTTCTTTCCGCCGCTTAAATCAACACTTTGAAGTTTTCGGCTGGTGGCAAGTTTTAGTCAATGTCATCATCGGTATTTACTATGCCGTCGTCCTTGGTTGGGCAGCGGTTTACACCTATTTCTCTCTTACAAAAGCTTGGGGAGATAAACCGGTTGATTTCTTTGTCGGCGAATTTCTTAAAATGGGGGATATTGCTAACGGTATCAGCTTTGATTTTGTCGGTATGGTTGTCGGCCCGCTTATCGCCGTATGGATTATCGCCTTAATCGTATTGGCGTTAGGGGTGGAAAAAGGAATTGCGAAAACATCAAGTATTTTAATGCCGGTTTTAGTCGTGATGTTTATTATCTTGGTGATTTCATCCTTATTCTTACCGGGAGCGACCAAAGGTCTGGATGCACTATTTACTCCGAATTGGGAAAAATTAGCGGATCCTAGCGTATGGATTGCCGCATACGGTCAGATCTTCTTTTCGCTCTCCATTTGCTTCGGTATTATGATTACTTATTCATCTTACTTGAAAAAGGACTCTGATCTTACCGGCACCGGTATGGTGGTAGGGTTTGCCAACTCCAGTTTTGAGGTATTGGCAGGAATCGGGGTATTCGCCGCTTTAGGCTTTATGGCGTCCGCATCCGGTCAAGAAGTTAGTGAAGTCGCAAAAGGCGGTATCGGCTTGGCCTTCTTCGCCTTCCCGACTATCATCAACGAAGCGCCAATGGGAACCTTACTCGGCGTATTATTCTTCGGTTCATTAACTTTTGCCGCTTTAACCTCATTTATCTCGGTAATTGAAGTGATTATTGCAGCGGTTCAAGATAAATTAAAATTAGGACGTATTGCTTCAACCTTTACGGTCGGTTTACCTATGATGTTGGTGTCCGTTATCTTGTTCGGTACCACAACGGGGTTACCGATGTTGGATGTAATGGATAAATTCGTGAACAACTTCGGGATCGTAGCGGTTGCATTCGTTTCGTTAGTGGCAATTATTGCCAAAGGTAAGCTAAGTACGCTCGGACATCATATTAATAAAACCTCTTCGCTCAAAGTCGGCACACTATGGCGTTTATGCGTCATTATCACTACCGGTGTATTGGCATTTATGTTATTCAGCGAAATTATTAAAGTCGTTCATGAGGGCTATGAAGGCTATCCGAGCTGGTTTATTAATATTTTCGGTTGGGGAATGGCAATCAGCTTAGTCCTAGTCGCCTTCTTACTCTCTCGGTTAAAATGGAAAAATGAAGCCGAATTTAAATTAGAACAATAAGAGGAAAATAAAATGAGTACTTCAGCAATTATTATGATGTGCATCGCACTAATCATCATCTGGGGCGGATTGGTTCTCGCCGTAAAACGACTACCGAAAGAATAACTTTCTCTACGCCTTAAAACGAATGCCGTTATCTTATACAAAGATAACGGCATTTTTTATGGAATTTATTCTCTGTTTTTTGCCGATATAGATAATTATTTTTATACATAAAGTTAATAAATTGTATGGATTTGGTTATCCGGTGTACGGATATTTTGTTTAAATGAGATACAGATCACAATTTAATAAATTCACAATTGTATTGTGTAAATTTTCGTCTAGAATTTACTCCGATTTTCACTCTATTTGAAAAAACAGTTTCTAAAAAATCCCATTAAGGAGTAAATAATGAGTATTGCTATTATCATAGCAACCCACGGCATAGCCGCCGAACAGCTGCTTAAAACTACCGAGATGCTGATTGGCGAGCAATCCGATGTTGCCTATATTGACTTTGTCCCCGGAGAAAATGCGGAAACCATTATGGGGAAATATCAAGCTAAACTCGCTAACGAGCTGGCGCATTGCGATGAAGTATTGTTTTTAGTCGATACTTGGGGCGGCAGTCCGTTTAATGCGGCGAATCGTACAATCGACGGTAAACAAAATATGAATATTGTTACCGGTGTAAATGTGCCGATGTTAGTCGAAACCTTTATGGCGCGTGATGACGGTCCGTCTTTAGATGAGTTAGTAGAAATCGCTTTAGAAGCCGGTCGTTTAGGCGTACGTGCATTAAAAGAGCAAGAGAAAGAAGAAACGGTTGCGGAACCGGCAGTTAAACCGACACCCGTCGCTCAGCCGACAACGGTACAAAATAACGGCGTCGGACATTTAACTATCGGCTTGGCACGTATCGACGACCGCTTAATTCACGGGCAAGTCGCCACACGTTGGACAAAAGAAAGCCGAGTTACCCGTATTGTTGTCGTCAATGATGATGTTGCTAAAGATACGGTACGTTCAACCATGTTGAAAAGCGTTGCGCCTCCCGGCGTTACCGCACACGTAGTGCCGGTCGATAAAATGATTCGGGTTTATAACAATCCGGAATACGCCGGCGAACGTATGATGCTGCTTTTCACCAACCCGACCGATGTCGTACGTTTGTCGGATGCCGGTGTTACGTTCGAATCGATCAATATCGGCGGTATGGCGTATAAAGACGGTAAAAAAATGATAACTTCCGCAGTGGCGGTGGATGATCAAGACATTGACGCCTTCAAAACATTAGACGCTAAAGGCATTGAGCTGGATGTGCGTAAAGTGTCAAATGACGCTCGTCAGTATATGATGGATTTATTAAAGAAAAACAGCTTAATCTAAAAGGAAACTAAAATGGAAATTTCAACTTTACAAGTCATTCTTGTCTTCCTCGTGTCCTGTATTTGCGGTGCGGGCTCTATTCTTGACGAATTCCAAACGCATCGTCCGTTAATCGCTTGTACCTTAATCGGTTTGGTATTAGGTGATGTAAAAACCGGCGTTATCGTCGGCGGTTCTCTTGAATTATTAGCCTTAGGCTGGATGAATATCGGTGCGGCATTAGCACCGGATGCAGCACTCGCATCGGTTATCTCAACCATCTTAGTCATTGTCGGCGGACAAGATATCGCAACCGGTATCGCCGTCGCCATTCCGTTAGCGGCAGCCGGTCAAGTTTTAACGTATGTGGTTCGCGCCATTACCGTCGGTTTCCAACACGCCGCCGATAAGTCGGTATTAGACGGTAATCTTAATCGCTTAGACTGGATTCACTTCGGTGCATTAATGTTACAAGCGATGCGTATCGCTATCCCTGCGTTAATCGTTGCATTAACCGCCGGTACCGATGTCGTACAAACCATGTTAAATGCCATTCCGGAAGTTGTTACCACCGGTCTGAAAATTGCAGGCGGATTTATTGCGGTCGTCGGTTACGCCATGGTTATCAATATGATGCGTGCCGGTCATTTAATGCCGTTCTTTTATGCAGGATTCGTTATCGCGGCATTTACAGATTTCAACCTAGTTGCGCTCGGCGTACTCGGTACGATTATGGCAGTCCTCTATATTCAAATTCACCCTAAATATAACAAAAGCCAACAAGTCGTCGTTGCGGCAAACCAAGATAACGACCTTGATAACAGATTAGATTAATGGAGAAAATAAAATGACAAACGAAATTAAAAAAGTAACGCAAAGCGATTTAAATGCAGTTGTTCTCCGTTCTAACCTGTTCCAAGGTTCATGGAACTTTGAACGTATGCAGGCACTTGGTTTTATGTATTCCATCTCACCGGTGATCAAACGTTTATATCCGGATCCGAATTCGCAAGAGCGTAAAGATGCGATTAAACGCCATCTCGAATTCTTTAATACTCAGCCTTTCGTTGCCGCGCCGGTATTAGGGGTGACCATTGCAATGGAAGAAGAACGAGCTAACGGTAAAGCGATTGATGATGCAGCGATTAACGGTATCAAAGTCGGCCTTATGGGGCCGTTAGCCGGTGTAGGCGACCCGATTTATTGGGGAACCGCTCGTCCGGTATTTGCCGCACTCGGTGCGGGTATTGCCTTAACCGGTAGTATTTTAGGCCCGATTCTATTCTTTGTACTCTTTAACCTTGTCCGTTTGGCAACCCGTTATTACGGCGTGACTTACGGCTATAAAAAAGGTTTGGATGTCGTACAAGATATGAGCGGCGGCTTATTACAGAAATTAACCGAAGGGGCTTCTATACTAGGTTTATTTATTATGGGTGCGCTTGTTCAGAAATGGACGAGTATAAATGTTCCGCTTGTCGTATCCACCATTAAAATGCAAGACGGTGTCGAACAAACCACGACAATCCAGCAAATCCTAGATAGCTTAATGCCGGGATTATTACCGTTACTTCTAACGTTCGCTTGTATGTGGTTATTACGTAACCGTGTAAACGCACTTTGGATTATCCTCGGATTCTTTGTCATCGGTATCTTAGGCGCAGCGACAGGCGCATTAGCTTAATAAATATCTAAACCACTAAGCGGTCATATTTTTATCAAATTTTGCAAATTTTTGACGAAAAATGACCGCTTGTTTCTTTTTATTTTCGGATCGCACAAATGACAAATTTTATTCTTTTGGTGGGTATTATTGCCGTGATACTGTTCGCTATCTACGATCAAAGTATTATGCCTAAGTTAAAAGGTGAAACCAAACTTGCCGTACGCTTACAAAAACAAGTTAAAGCAGATGCATGGATCCTAATCGGTTTGATTATCTTGCCGATCATTTACGGTATTCAAAACGGGATTGAAGCATTAACCATTTACTTGTTAGCCTTTTCGATTATACTCTGTATCTATACTGCCTTTTTACGTTCGCCTTATTTGCTATTAAAAGAGAGCGGCTTCTTCTTCGGCAATATCTTTTTCGAGTATAAAAATATCGTACAAATTAATCTGGCTGACAATAATATCTTAGTCATCGATTTAAAAAGCGGTAGACGTTTACTCGTGCGTATTCAAGAGAAAGAAGATATTGAAAAAGTCGTGAACTTCTTTGGAGGATATAAACAATGATTTTTAAACTAAAAGGGAAATTTCAGCATTATGTTTGGGGAGGTATGAACTTTATCCCGAATTTCCTTAAGTTATCCGATCCCGATGACAAACCTTATGCCGAATATTGGCTGGGTGCGCATCCCGTTGCCCCTTCCGAAATCCTGTTTGAACAAAATTGGCTTCCTCTGGATAAAGTGATTGAAACGACACCCGAATTACTCGGGGAAAAAATTCGCACCCAATTCGGCGACACATTGCCTTATCTATTGAAAATTTTAGATATAAAACAACCGCTTTCCATTCAAGTTCATCCGACTAAAAATGAAGCCGAGTACGGATTCGAACAAGAAAATCTGCGTAATATTCCGCTTAACGCACCGAATCGAATTTATAAAGACGCCAATCATAAACCTGAAATGATGATCGCATTATCGGATGTCTGGGCGTTGCACGGCTTCAAACTGATTATCGATATTCAAGCCGCGCTTCAAGTACACGACTCGCTCAAACCTATTGCTCAAGCCTTGGAAGAAAAAGGGCTGCCGCTTGTGTATGCGGATATTATGCAAGCCGATAAACAGCAACTTGCTCAATGGATTTTACCGGTCGTCGAAGCCAAACGAGAAGAATATCAAGCGGATAAACTGAAGTTGGATAATCCCGATTACTGGGTTTGTTATATTGTCGAAAATATGCAATCGCCGATTGAAGAAATCGACGGCGGTTTAATTTGTTTCTATTTCTTCAATATCGTGCATATGAAAAAAGGCGAAGGTTTATATCAAGGAGCCGGTTTACCGCACGCTTATTTGCGCGGGCAAAATATTGAATTAATGGCAAATTCGGATAACGTTATCCGCGGCGGCTTAACTCCGAAATATATTGATGTGCCGGCGTTATTACATTCGATAGATTATCGCCCGATTACCCCGAAGATTATTCCGCCTTATCAAGAAAACGACGGTTTCATTCATCTTTATCCGACGCCTGAAGCGAAAGATTTTGCATTGCAACATATGCAATTCAACGCATTTGACGAAGAAAACTTTACGGCCGACTGTGCAAGTATCTTATTGGTGATGAAAGGCAGTATCTATATCGACCTCGGTGAAGAGTCCATTTATCTCCAACAAGGCGAAGCGATTTTCATTGCGGCGGAAAGCCAAGTCGAGATTATTGCCGAATCGGACGGTTATGCGGTCATTGCAACTGTGCCGTAAATCTGACAATATATAGCGTAATATATCAAGTCGGCTTTTAGCTCTCATTACGAGGTGAATTATGAAACACATTAAATTACTTAGCACGGCGGTAGCATCATTCTTTTTAGCGTTTAATGCTCAAGCTGAAGGCAATAAAATTCAACCGACGGTTGAACATAAATCAGTAACTAAAAATGCACCTCTTTCGGCTAAAGAAAAACGCCTTAAACAATTTAATGACAGTATCGGGTTACGTTTTTTCGGTTATGAATTGGCTAAAAATAAAGAAGGGCAGCCGATGGTTAGCTTTAAATACAGTATTGAAAATAAAACCAAACGCAATATTCGTATCGTTCAATGGGCGATAAACTATGTTTACAATGATAAAGTTATCCTCACGCAAGATGCGCCCGTTACCTTTAAAGATAACTTAAAACGCCAAACCACGGCGGAACTTGCCTTTGCCGTACCGGTTT
Organism: Actinobacillus lignieresii; assembly: GCF_900444945.1. Lineage (NCBI taxonomy): Bacteria > Pseudomonadati > Pseudomonadota > Gammaproteobacteria > Pasteurellales > Pasteurellaceae > Actinobacillus > Actinobacillus lignieresii. The sequence goes on from NZ_UFRM01000001.1 coordinate 1,558,672, forward strand.
CAGACTTACCGCAAGAAGCACAAGCCGTATTTCTAAACCCGCAAGCACAGCTAACCGCGCAATTTGAAGCACGCCAAATCGTATTTTCCAACGGTGCTAAAATTATTGTAAATAAATAGTCTTTAACAAACGGCAAGCGGTCATATTTCATACGTTTTTTTGCAAAAAAGTAAGAAAATATGACCGCTTGTTTTATCTGCTTTAGCGTTCTCTTAAACTCTCCGAGATTGATTCTTCCAAAGGGCTGAGTAAATAACTAATAACGCTACGTTCTCCAGTTTTAATTTCCGCCGTCACACTCATACCTGATCCAAGTTCAATTTCTTTGCCGTCTTTGCCGGATAAAGTTTTTCTGTCAATAGAAATAATCGAGTTAAAAACTAGACCGAGTTGCGGATGTTCGATGGCTTCCAGCGTGATATTTTTTACTTTACCCATTAAATAGCCGTAACGAGTATAAGGAAAAGTTTCTACTTTGATCACCGCATCCTGACCGACCTCGATAAAACCGATATCCTTATTTTGAATTAACGCCGTTACCTCTAAAACATCATCTTCCGGAGCAATTACCATCAAGGTTTCGGCAGTCGTCACGACGCCGCCTACCGTATGGGTTTTAAGTTGCTGAACCGTACCGGAAACCGGCGCACGAATCACCGAAGCAATTTGACGCTGCTCATTTTTTTCTAATTCGAGCGAAAGCTGTTTCTCCGCTTCAACATTTTGTTTCAACTTCTCCAGAATATCGGCTCTAAACAACTGAGTTATTAAATGTATTTCCTCTTTGGCTTGACGTAAGTCACTTTCCACTTCATTCAACCGAGATTTATACACCGCCAACTCATTTACCGCTTCGATATAACGATTTTCTTGGGTCAATACATCATGTTTAGAAGTCGATTTCGAATTAAATAATTTTTTAAGATCTTTTAATCTTTCATTTTCAACTCGACTGATTCCCTCATATTTACGAATATTGGCTAAAACCGTTTGTTTTTCTGCTTCTCTACGTTGCAAAGCTAATTCTTTTTGATACTTTTGCTTTTGCCAAGCTTCAAATTGCTCGGTGATCAAATAGCGAATTCTGGTTTTATCTTCTTCCGTAGCATGTTTAAATTCATCCTTTGTCAGTTCAATGAGCGGCAACCTATCCGCCGCAACCGCCTCTAATAAAATTTCATAACGATAACGTTCCAATTTAGTCAGCGATAACGAACTTTTGATTTTTTGTTGATCCGCATCGGCTCCCAATGCGGTCAAGTGTAACAGCAACTGATCTTTCTCAACAAATTGTCCGTCTTGCACAAAGATTTCTTTAACCAAGGCGTTTTCAATCGGCTTAATTTCTTTGCTACGTCCGCTAAACGCTAATTTGCCCGTTGCGGTCGCCACAATTTCTACGTGACTGACAATTGAAATAACTAATGCCAAAAATAGGAACAGCATAATTAAATAAGCGATCAATCTCGGTTTTTTTGACACCGGTGTTTCAATCAGCTCTAAGTGTGCAGGTAAAAATTCATTTTCATCCTTTTCTCGATCCGGCGTATCCAATTGATGACGAATTTTCCAGATCTCCGTCCAAACCGTTTTATAGCGTTGGAAAAACTCATATAAACCCATTAGCCATGTTTTCATAAGTCCTCCTATTCCGATTGTAATTGGTGTAAGTAGTGATATAAGCCGTTCGGATCGGCAAGCAGCTCTTTATGCTTACCTTGTTCCACAATCTGACCTTTTTCCATCACAATAATACGGTCGGCATTTTTTACCGTAGATAAACGGTGTGCAATGATAATTACCGTTCTCCCTTTACAAATCTGGTGCATATTGCGCATGATAATATGCTCGGATTCATAATCTAATGCGCTGGTCGCTTCATCAAAAATTAAGATTTTCGGGTTATTCACCAAAGCGCGTGCAATCGCAATACGTTGGCGTTGCCCGCCCGATAGCCCCGCACCTTGCTCACCGACAATCGTGTTATATCCCTCGCGCAATTCGGAAATAAATTCATGTGCGCCGGCTAATTTTGCCGCATGGACAATTTTTTCCATCAACATCCCCGGATCCGCTAAGGCAATATTATCTCGAATACTACGATTTAATAGTACGTTATCTTGTAATACTACTCCGACTTGACGGCGTAACCAATTCGGATCCGCCAATGCCAAATCATGCCCATCTATTAATACCTGACCGTTTTCCGGAATATAAAAACGTTGAATTAGTTTCGTTAAGGTGCTCTTCCCTGAACCTGAACGTCCTACGATACCGATCACTTCACCTTGCTGAATCGATAAATTCACATCATTTAAAATCACCGGCGCATCCGGTTTGTAGCGGAAGCGTATATTACGGAAGGTAATATCGCCTTTAATTTCCGGTAACGCCAATTTTCCTTGATAGCTCTCGGTCGGAGAGTTTAAAACATCACCTAAACGCGTTACCGAAATTCCCACTTGTTGGAAATCTTGCCAAAGTTGCGCCAAACGAATCACCGGTGCAATCACTTGACCGGATAGCATATTAAATGCGATTAATTGCCCAATACTTAAATCGCCTGAAATCACTAAATGTGCGCCTAGCCATAAGGTAATAACCATCACGACTTTTTGAATAAATTGCACGCCTTGCTGTCCGATAGTGGCTAATGTGGTTACACGGAATCCCGCCGATACATAGCTGGCTAATTGCTTATCCCAGATATTAGTCATTTGAGGGGTAACCGCCAACGCTTTAATCGTATTGATTGCAGTCACCGATTCCACCAAAAATGACTGATTGTCCGCACCACGTGCGAATTTTTCATCTAAACGGTGGCGTAAAATAGGGCTGATAAAAATCGACCACCCCATATAAAACGGTAACGAGCCTAAAATCACAAGAGTGAGTTTAGGGCTGTAATACCACATCACTGCAAAGAAGATAAAGGAAAACATTAAATCCAATACGGAAGTGAGTGCTTGCCCGGTTAAGAAGTTGCGGATTTGATCAAGCTCCCGTACACGCGCCACCGTATCGCCGACCCGACGATTTTCAAAATAAGAGATGGGTAACGCCAACAAATGTCTAAATAACCTTGCTCCTAATTCCACGTCAATACGGCTGGTACTATGCGCAAAAATATAAGTACGTAAACCGCTCAATACGATTTCGAACAATACGACTATCGCTAATGCGACCGTGATTACGTTTAAAGTTGAAAAACCGCGATGTACCAAGACCTTATCCATCACGACTTGGAAGAAAAGCGGTGTAATTAAGGCAAAAATTTGCAAAAAAATTGAAACAATTAATGTTTCAACAAAAATCTTACGATATTTAATCACGGCGGGAATAAACCATGTAAAGTCAAACTTCGCCAGCTTGCCTACCATAGATGCGCGAGATGCAATTAAAATCAGTTTACCTTGATATAGGCTTTCAAACTCCGTTTGTTCCAAAATACGAGGATTATGCGTTTCCAAATCAAAGATTAAATACTTTTTTGCTTCGTTATCAATTTTAGTCAGAATGAAATGTTTACCGTCCTCGCGCCATACCAATGCCGGTAACGCAATAAATGCCAAGCGATCAATTGATTTCTTTACTTGTTTTGCCTTAAGTTCTAATGATTTTGCGGCTAATAGCCAAGCGGTTAAATCTAAGCCTTTTCCTTCAATATCGAATTTATGTTTTAGTTCTTCCGGATTTACCGCTATATTGTGATACTGCGCTAAAATCGTGAGCGCATATAATCCGTAATCTTCTTCCTGATGAAAATCCATTTGCTCCTCCGTAAAAAAATAGCAACCCTACACACCTAATATATAGGATTGCTATTTATCATCTAAAAATAACTATCTTAAGCCGCTTGTGCCAAAGAATAACTCAAAGAATTTGTTACATTATTAGCTGAGTTGTTATAGACTAAAGGTCCGCCGGAGCCTACAGAAACTTTTCCGTGATCACCGGTAAATGCGCCTGTAGATGAAATAATTTTTTCTATTTCATTACTAATTGACGTTAATTTATCTTTACCTTGTCTATAGTAATAGTTAGAGGTTAAGTAATATTCATTTTTTCTATGAGTATAATCATCAATGTATTTCTCAAGAAGCTCCGCTGTGAAAACATTTCCGTCTTTATCAATAATCTCCTCAATTTTGCTATTTGAACGACTTAAACCGTCATGTTTTCTAAATTCTTTGAACCAATTTTTGAGAGCAATTTTTGATTCCGCATATTCAAGATTAACATTACCCGGAGCTAAAACGATATCATCACCAATTCGATAATATGCAAGTGAGTCAAAACTAATATCTGCTAAGAATAGTTTATCAACATCTTGCGCACGACCTTGCTCTTCATTGATGGTATGGATACCATAACCGGAACGATAAACATAGAAATCACTACCTGCACTACCTTCAAGATAATCGTTTCCTTCACCGCCTTCTAGGTAATCATTACCTGTACCGCTATAAAGTTTATCGTTACCCTTGCCGCCTAGCAGTACATTATTTGTATCTACGTCGATAGCTTGTAACTCATCATCACCGTCACCACCACTTAAGAAATTATTTCCTCGGTTACCGTATAATTTATCATTGCCGTTTCCGCCATAGATATGGTCATTACCGTCACCGCCTGTAATCGTATCGTTACCGTCATCACCATATAAAATATCGTGACCACCTTTACCTTCGATTTCATAATCGCCATTACTGCCGTGGAAAATATCTGTGAAGTTACTACCAAAGAATTTATCTTTACAGTTACTACCGATAATTTCTTCAACCGAATGTAGCTCGTCTTTAGCAATAAAATTATGATTCAGATGCCCTAATTCATAATCACGATATTCCAATTTTTCACTACGTTTACCGACTGAAGCTTCTTGCGTTTTAGTAACTTCTTTAAGTACTTTTACATCTCCACCTACAACTCTTGAAACGATATATTCACCTCGTTGAGTAGCTTTTGTTCCATCAATCGTTAAATAGCCTGTATCTGTTTTATCGTAGTACACCACATCATGTCCGTTACCCGCATGTATAATTGATGAACCGGATGCAAGATATATACGATCATTTTTCTCACCTAGATGAGATTCGATAGTTACATGTCTTTGAGTACCATTTTTCTCAACTGCAAATTGGATAAGATTCGTATAGTCATAAATCGCATTATGTGACTGCACACCGGTTACCACCCATTTTTCTTTACCTTTAACGAATAATTCGGTCATATATTCGTATTTACCGGTTTGCTTACGCTCACGAATCTCTTCACCTACGGTAAAGACCGGCGTAACAAATTTCAATAAAGTGGTTTTGTTAATTGAAGAAAGGTCGATTTTACCTTCAAGCGGATCAAACACTTTTTTATCAAAACGATCCGGATCTTTCTCTAACAATTTTCCTTCTTCAAAGAAATCGACATAAGCCTTACCGCTTTTCGCATCCGCACCTTTACGGGTGATACCGGCAAGTTCACCTATATTCACATCCCAACGTTGTTGCGTGATTGCCACCACTCGTTCTACCGAATACTCTTTATTGTATTGTGATAACAACTCAAAGGTATCTTCTAAGAATGCGGAATGGCGAGCGTCATAACCGTTTTCAAAATAGTTCTTACCGTGTTTTTTCTCCCATTCATCAATCTTATTCGCTAATTTCGTTGCCACTCTCTCAAAGATTGCTTGCTTAGAAGCGTCTAAAATACCTGAAATGATACCGGTAATTGCACTGACTAAAGCGGCTACCGGCGCACCGACTAATGAACCGGTTGCAGCGGCACCGACACCTGCGGAAGCTGCACTTAATACGCTGTTAATCGTGGTTAATGCCGCCTCAATCGCACCGGTTTCACGGTAGAATGACGCTAATAAACTATCGCCTTCATAACCGAATTTTTTAAAACGTTCGGAATATTGTTCAAGCTGTTTCGCACGCTCAAATTTATCCGCCACGTTTAAGAATGAAAGCGGGCTAATCGCTAATGCAACCACCGAACCGATTAAACCGCCGGTTGCCGCCGTGGTGGATAAACCTGCCGCCACACGCTGCGCAATAATATATTGAGAAACAGCTTTACCTATATTTCCTAAAATTTTGGTTGAGATTTCAATCCCTGCCGCCGCTTTCGTACCTGCATCCGCATCTTTATTACTTAAAATGAATGAAGCGGAAACGACCGATAAGATACCCGATACGGCATCGAATCCCGGACCGGCAAGACTTAAATCCGGAAGGTTATTTAACTTACTTGCCAAACCGCTTAAGCGAGTGTTAGATAAGGCACTGCCCAATTTACCTAATTGTTCGGCAAACGCATCTACCGTACCCGTTGCACTTGCAATGTTATCGACTAACTGAGCGGCTAGATCCCCGCTTTAGCTAATTCCGAACTACTAACGTCTTCACCGTTTCTACGACGACGAAGCAGGCTGTCAAGATCCATACCCGCAATAGCCGTACCTAAAAAACTTTGTAAAGCGGAAAGTGCTGTTTGCGTTTTATTTAAACGTTGCCCTAATGCTTCCGATGAACCGCCAAGCGATTTACTTAATTTTTGGTTCTTATTCAGTAACTTATCTAACTGAGGTGCAAATAATGCGATGCCTCGTTCCGAGAAACCTAACAGTTTTCAGTCGTACCGAATAATTCTTTCGCTAATGCGGTACCGTCTTTTTCCGAGCGATGTACTTCGATCCCTAAAGCCTCCGCTGCTTTCACTAAATCATTAAGACTTGAGCCGGTACTAGCTTGATAATCTTTCGGAATATATAAAATTAATTTCTGCCCTGCTTGCTTTGCCTGCCCCAAACCATTTTTTAATGCGCCGGCACCTGATTTAGCTGCACTTTTTGTATGTTGATTAAGTGAATCAATCAATCCTTTGACTCTATCGAGCTGAGAGTTACTCATATTGTCTCCTTAGCTATTTACTAATGAAAATTTAAAATTTTGTTTATTTTTTAGTTCACTCATTAATTCAAAGTGATATTGTTGAAAAATTTTACTTGCCAGTTTCTTATCAATTTTTCCTCCATGAAATTCTGAAATTTTCCCTACTCGAGAGTCCGGATCAACTCGAATAGCCCTAAACAGCTCATTCGGGAAGTTATCTCGCATATGTTTGTATAATGCGTCACTATCTCCGAACGGTGCTATCCAATCTATAAACCATCGACGATCGCCGGAAGTCCAATCATCCGCAACTAGCGAGGCAACATCATCAAGGTATTTAATTTCATTTTCTAAATTCAAATTTGCCCAGCTACAAAATGCAATAGGAAAACCGTCACGCTTTAACAAAACATATTGATTACTCTCAATTGCGGGTAGCACATTAATTGCTAACAAAGAAAGCGGCCACTTTCGATGTAAAGGGGAACTTGCCCATAACCATGCAACCTCGCCTAACACTTCAAACCCATTAATTTTTTTAGTCATTCATTCCCCCCAGATTAGATAACGGTATTGTCGTTCGTCTAACCCAAATGTAAAAATTTACTGATAAATATTTAAAAGTGTAAACTTTTTAATATTTATGAAAATTATAAATATATAAAAACAAATCTTACATTGTTGTTTTTTATAAAATATCGGCAATTAATCTTATATTTTGTGAACTGCTTCACGGTATTTTTTATTCAATTACGGTAAATTAGTTTTAATAAGAAGAATGCGGATGATTAAATTCACCGCATTTTGTTGATTTATGCTCAATATAAGGCTTTGATTATGAAATTTGGAAAACTTTCTTTAGCGGTTTCAACCGCATTACTCGGTGCGGGTCTAATGTTTAGTTCTGCGGCACAAGCAAAAGGGCGTTTAGTGATTTACTGTAGTGCGACCAATGTGATGCGTGAGAATGCGGCAAAAACATTCGAACAAAAATATGATGTGAAAACCTCTTTTATCCGAAACGGTTCCGGAAGTACTTTTGCAAAAATTGAAGCGGAAAAAAATAATCCGCAAGCGGACGTTTGGTACGGCGGTACTTTAGACCCGCAATCGCAAGCAGGCGAATTAGGTTTATTGGAAGCATACCGTTCGCCGAATATCGACCAAATTATGCCGAAGTTCCAAGATCCGGCAAAAGTAAAAGGTAACTTAAGTTCGGCGGTATATATCGGCATTTTAGGCTTTGCGGTAAATACCGAACGTTTGAAAAAATTAGGCATTGAAAAGATTCCGCAATGCTGGAACGATTTAACCGATCCTAAATTGAAAGGCGAAATTCAAATTGCCGATCCGCAAAGTTCAGGCACAGCCTATACCGCTATCGCAACTTTCGCTCAACTTTGGGGCGAAGATAAAGCGTTCGATTACTTCAAACATCTCCATCCGAATATTTCTCAATATACCAAATCGGGTATCACACCGGCACGTAATGCCGCTCGTGGCGAAACTACGGTCGGTATCGGCTTCTTACACGACTATGCGTTAGAAAAAGAGCAGGGCGCACCACTTGAAATGGTTGTGCCGTGCGAAGGTACCGGCTATGAATTAGGCGGTGTGAGTATCTTAAAAGGTGCGAGAAACTTAGATAACGCTAAATTATTCGTTGATTTCGCGCTTTCTAAAGAAGGTCAGGAAACCGCATGGAAAAAAGGTCAAGCTTTACAAACGCTAACCAATACCACGGCTGAACAATCGCCGCTTGCTTTTGATCTTACTAAACTCAAACTGATCGATTACGATTTTGAAAAATACGGTGCAAGTGACGAACGTAAACGCTTAATCAATAAATGGGTTGATGAAGTAAAATTAGCGAAATAATTATTCGCCTTTGATAAGCGGTCGTTTTTCGTAAAAAATTTGCAAAAAATCAGCGAAAAACGACCGCTTGCTTTTCAATATTTTTATTAGTTGTTGTGAGGCTATATGGATTCTATTACAAATAAAAGATCGCTGTTTGAATCTAGCCACTTTTGGATTCTGCTCTCACTTATTGCATTTATTGCTCTCCCGTCCAAAGCACTGGATTACGGCTTATTGGAGAGTACCGCAGATGAATTTCTCGATGCGATGGGTTGGTCTTCCGTTAATCTGACGATACTTTGGTTTCTACCTTTAATCGGTTTTTGGCTACTGCCTTCTTTAAAACTTTCGAGCGAAACGCAAGCAAAAGTAGAATTAGGTTTAATTTCTTTCATACTATTATTCGCCTTTATTTCGGCAACGATTTATAAGGTCAGTATGGGCTATTCGGTTATCGTATTAATTGCTACCTTAACCGCACTTGCCACCTTTGCTTTTGCTAAACTCAAAATGATGCAAGGCGATAAATTTATTATTGCCGCATTGCTCAGTATCATCTTGCTGATTTTCTTCTTTATCGTTTATCCGACCGTTGCGATTTTTATTTCGATGTTTTATGACGGCGAAACGTTCGCACCGGAACAAGTAGTCAGAATTTTAGGGCAGGGTTATATTGTTCGAGTAATCAGTAACTCTTTATTCCTTTCCGGCTTTGTCGGCATTGTTTCAACCGTTTTCGGTTTAGCGTTTGCGCTTTATACCACTCGTATCGCTCGCCGTACCGCCTTTATCGGGAAAATTTTCTCAATCCTACCGATTGTGACACCGCCGTTTGTGGTGGGTCTTGGCGTAACTTTAATGCTTGGTCGTTCGGGCTATGTGACCGAATTTTTAGATACCTATTTCGGCTTTAAAGATCATAACTGGCTGTATGGTTTTAACGGGATTGCGATCGCACAGATTCTCGCTTTTGCACCTATTTCATTTATGATTTTAGACGGTGCGTTGAAATCAATTCACCCATCGATTGAAGAAGCGTCTTATACGTTACGAGCAAACCGCTATCAAACTTTCTACAACATTATTTTCCCGTTATTACGTCCGGCATTGGCGAACTCATTTTTAATCGTGTTTATCCAATCGCTCGCCGACTTCAGTAACCCGTTGGTTTTGGGCGGTAGCTTTGACGTAATCGCTACTCAAATTTATTTCTATATTGCCGGCTCACAATTAGATTATGCTTCGGCAAGTACCTTAGGTTCGATGTTGCTGATTTTCTCATTACTGATCTTTATCGTTCAGTATATGTGGATTGGTAATCGCTCTTATGTGACCGTTTCAGGGAAATCTTATCGCGGCGATGTACAAGACCTACCAAGCGGTTTGAAATATACCATTATTGCAATGTTAGGTTTCTGGGTCGTCTTTAACTTTGCGTTATACGGCAGCATTTTCTACGGTAGCTTCACAGTAAACTGGGGGGTAGATTACACCCTAACCTTAAATAACTATGCAATGTTATTCGGACAAGGTTTAAGTGACGGGGCTTGGCCGTCTTTAATCAATACCATGATTTACGCCGGTATTGCCGCACCGCTCACCGCATTATTCGGTTTATTAATCGCTTATATTGTGGTGCGTAAAGATTTCCAAGGTAAGAAAACCCTTGAGTTCTTAACCATGCTTTGCTTTGCCGTACCGGGTACGGTTGCCGGTGTGTCTTACATTCTCGCCTTTAATGATGCACCGATGTATATTACCGGCACTGGTATTATCATTATCATCTCAATGGTAATGCGAGATTTACCGATCGGTATGCGTGCGGCGATTGCCGGACTTGGACAGTTGGATAAATCATTGGATGAAGCCTCATTATCATTAAAAGGCAGTTCGTTAAAAACCATTTGGTTTATCGTCTTCCCATTATTGAAACCGGCATTGTTATCCGCATTAGTGACCAGTTTCGTACGTGCGATGACAACCGTGAGTGCGATTGTGTTCCTTGTGACCGCAGATACTCGTGTTGCAACCGCTTATATATTAAATCGTGTTGAAGACGGTGAATACGGGGTGGCTATCGCATACGGTTCAATCTTAATTGTCGTGATGATGGCGATTATTTTATTCTTCGACTGGATTGTCGGGGACACTCGTATCGCAAAATCAAAAGCGAAAAAAGCAGATTAATTCGTCCACGGGCGGTATGATGACCGCTCGTATATAAAAGGCAAAATATTATGAACAACGATTTCTTAGTACTGAAAAATATTACCAAATCTTTCGGTAAAGCAACGGTAATTGATAATTTAGATTTAGTGATTAAACGTGGCACGATGGTCACTTTATTAGGTCCTTCCGGCTGCGGTAAAACCACCGTATTACGCTTAGTGGCAGGGCTTGAGAACCCGACAAGCGGTCAAATTTTTATTGATGGCGAAGATGTGACCAAATCTTCGATTCAAAACCGAGATATTTGTATCGTGTTTCAATCTTATGCACTATTCCCGCATATGTCGATTGGCGATAACGTCGGTTATGGTTTACGTATGCAAGGCGTGAGTAATGAAGAACGTAAACAGCGTGTGAAAGAAGCCTTAGAGTTAGTAGATTTAGCCGGCTTTGAAGATCGTTTTGTTGATCAAATTTCAGGTGGTCAACAACAACGTGTTGCATTAGCCCGTGCCTTAGTGCTAAAACCGAAAGTGTTACTATTCGATGAGCCGTTAAGTAACTTGGATGCCAACTTACGCCGTTCGATGCGTGAAAAAATTCGTGAATTGCAACAGCGTTTAGGCATTACTTCGCTTTATGTTACGCACGACCAAACCGAAGCGTTTGCGGTTTCGGATGAAGTTATCGTGATGAACAAAGGCAAAATTATGCAAAAAGCACCGGCAAAAGATCTGTATTTACGACCGAATTCTTTATTCCTTGCGAATTTTATGGGCGAATCAACCATTTTTGACGGTAACTTAAATCAAGGTACGATTTCTATCGGAGATTACTGTTTCCCACTTCATAATGCTGCGGATTTTGGTGTATCGGACGGAGAATGTTTAGTTGGGGTACGCCCAGAAGCAATCAGACTCACCGCCACAGGCGAGGCTAGCCAACGTTGCCAAATCAAGAGTGCGGTTTATATGGGTAATCACTGGGAAATTGTGGCGAATTGGGGTGGTAAAGACGTATTAATTAATGCGAATCCGGATCAATTTAATCCCGATACCAAAGAAGCATTTATCCACTTTACCGAGCAAGGTATTTTCTTACTGAACAAAGAGTAAGTAACAGGAAAACAAGCGGTTATTTTTGCGAAAATTTTTGCAATGACACCACTTTAAGATATTGTAGGGCGAGAATATCCGCCCTACTTGTTAAGCTTTCAATACTTGTAGCAATTTCTGATGAATTCCACCAAACGCACCGTTACTCATCACTAAAATATGATCCGTCGGTTTCGCTTCTTCCACAATCATTTTTACCAATTCATCTAAATCCGCCGACCATTTGGCAGGTTGAGTTAAATTATCCGTAATCACTGAAACCGCCCACGGAATCGTATCCGGTTGATAAACGAATACCGCATTCGCATCGGCTAAACTCGGTGCGATCTCTTCTTTATGCACCCCCATTTTCATCGTATTGGAACGAGGTTCAAGCACCGCTAAAATACGCTGTTCTTTACCCACTTTGCCACGTAAAGCGTCAATTGTTGCGGCAATTGCGGTCGGATGGTGAGCAAAGTCATCATAGACGGTAATACCATTCACTTCGCCTTTTACTTCTAAACGGCGGTTTGCATTAATGAATGAAGCGAGCGCATCGCAAGCACCTGCTACCGATACGCCGGCGTGATGTGCCGCGGCAATCGCCATTAGTGCATTATGCATATTATGCGCCCCGATAATATTCCATTTGACTTCGCCGGCTTTTTCACCTTTGTGGAATACTTCAAAATGCGAACAATCGGCAGAAATCGGTTTGGCAAACCACTGTTTATCTTCACCGATAAATTGCAGCTCGCTGTAACTACCCATTTTTAGCGTATTTTGTACATTCTCATCCGCTATTGCAGAAAGAATGCAACCGCTGTTCGGCATGGTACGTACTAGGTGATGGAATTGACGTTGAATCGCTTTTAAATCATCAAAAATATCCGCATGGTCAAATTCAATATTGTTGATAATTAACGTTTTTGGTGTGTAATGTACAAATTTAGACCGCTTGTCAAAGAACGCCGAATCATACTCGTCCGCTTCAATTACAAAGAATTTGCTTGAGCCGGCACGCGCCGAAATCCCGAAATTACCGGCAACCCCGCCGATTAAGAAACCGGCATCAAGATTATTTTGATCTAAAATCCACGCTAACATACCGGTAGTAGTGGTTTTACCGTGCGTACCGGATACGGCTAACACCCAGCGATCTTTTAACAGATGATCATGTAACCATTGCGGACCTGAAGTGTAATTTAGCTGATTATCCAATACATATTCTACGCAAGGATTGCCCCGGCTCATTGCATTCCCAATTACCACTAAATCCGGTGCAGGTTGCAACTGTGCGACATCGTAATTCGGGATAATATCAATACCGTGGCTTTCTAAAAATGTACTCATCGGCGGATAAACGTTAGTGTCCGAACCCGTTACTTTATAGCCGAGTTCTCGAGCAATCATTGCGACACCACCCATAAATGTTCCGCAGATTCCCAAGATATGAATATGTTTTTGTCTCATAAATTCACCTTCATGTAAAAAATATGTGATCAATGTCACAAAATTGTTGTACCTTATTAGAGGTAACATCGGTTTATCTCTATAATATTACTTACTATTCTAGCATAGCCCAAGGAGAAATTATGAAAACACTCGGCGAATTTATTATTGAAAAACAAGCGGAGTACCCAGAAGCGAAAGGCGAATTAAGCGGTATTTTATCGTCTATTCGACTTGCTGCTAAAATTATTCACCGAGAAATTAACCGCGCCGGTTTAAGCCAAGATATTTTAGGCGTAGCCGGTTCGGAGAATATTCAAGGCGAAGCGCAAATGAAATTAGACGTATTCGCTAACGAAACGATGAAAAAAGCGTTATTGGCTCGTGAAGAAGTTGCCGGTTTTGCATCCGAAGAAGACGATAATTTTGTCGCATTTGAAAATGATCGCGCTAAAAACGCTAAATATATTCTGATGACCGATCCGTTGGACGGTTCTTCCAATATTGACGTAAACGTTTCGGTCGGTACGATTTTCTCTATTTATAAACGCGTCTCGCCGATCGGCTCGCCGGTGACAATGGAAGATTTTTTACAAGAAGGACGTAAACAGGTTGCCGCAGGCTATGTGACTTACGGTTCATCAACGATGTTGGTTTATACCACCGGTAACGGTGTAAACGGCTTTACCTATGATCCGTCACTCGGTTTATTTATTCTTTCTCATCCGGATATGAAAATGCCGACGGAAGGAAAATACTATTCGATTAACGAAGGTCAGTACGTTACGTTCCCGATGGGAGTGAAAAAATTCATTAAATATTGCCAAGAAAGTGACGAAGCGACTAAACGTCCGTATTCATCACGTTATATCGGTTCGTTAGTATCGGATTTCCACCGCAACCTTTTAAAAGGCGGTATCTATATTTATCCGACTTCAACCGTTTATCCGAAAGGTAAATTACGTTTATTGTATGAAGGTAATCCGATGGCATTCTTAGCCGAACAAGCCGGCGGTATGGCAACAGACGGTTTTAATCCGATTTTGGATATTAAACCGAGCGAACTGCATCAGCGCGTGCCGTTCTTTGTCGGTTCGACCTCAATGGTTAAGCAAGCGGATAAATTTATGCAGGAATGTGCGGAATAATACCGAGATAAACAAAAAACCGAACGCTTTAAAACGTTCGGTTTTTTTATATTAAGCGGTTAATTTTGCCGATTATTTTGCAAAATATGCGACTAAATCGTCGCTACCGCCGATGTATTTACCGCCGATGAATACTTGCGGAACCGATGTTTTACCGGTAATCGCACGTACGGAAATTGTTGAAGCGTCGCGACCTAATACGATTTCTTCAAAAGTATAACCTTTCTCTTTTAATAACGCTTTGGCTTTCGCGCAGAAAGGACAGCCCGGTTTAGTGATGATTGATACCGATTCTTTCGGCGCCCAACCTTGGACTAAATATTTCATCATGGTATCCGCATCGGATACTTTGAACGGATCGCCCGGTTCTTGCGGCTCGATGAACATTTTTTCAACTACGCCGTTTTTCACGAGCATAGAATAACGCCATGAACGTTTACCGAAACCTAAGTCTTCTTTACCGACCAACATACCCATGCCTTCGGTAAATTCACCGTTACCGTCCGGAATTACCGTAACGTTTTCAGATTCTTGGTCCGCTTTCCATGCGTTCATTACGAATGTATCATTAACAGACATACAGATAATGTTATCGACACCCGCCGCTTTAAATTCGCACGCTAATTCGTTATAACGCGGTAAGTGAGTTGATGAACAAGTCGGGGTAAATGCGCCCGGAAGCGAGAAAACGATAACGGTTTTATTATCGAATAATTCCGCTGTGGTTACATCGACCCAAGCATCGCCTTGACGTGTGTGGAAGGTTACGTTAGGTACTTTTTGACCCGTCATATCTTTTAAAGACATAAAAATTCTCCTATTTTACATAATGTTTTTCAAAAACCGCACGCATTCTACACCTAAATATGCCATAATTCATCCTATTTAATTAATAGGAAAACGGTCATCCTTTGATCTCATGAGGAGTAGTTGTGAATATTAGAGATTTAGAATATTTAATCGCTTTAGCAGACTATAAACATTTCCGCCGAGCGGCGGACGCCTGTAACGTCAGCCAACCGACACTAAGCGGTCAAATTCGCAAACTAGAGGACGAATTAGGTACGGTATTACTTGAACGTACCAGCCGTAAGGTATTATTTACCCAAGCCGGTTTAACTCTTGTCGAACAAGCGAAAGCCGTCTTACGTGAAGTAAAAGTGCTAAAAGAGATGGCAAGTAACCAAGGGAAAGAAATGTCTGGACCGCTGCATGTCGGCATTATTCCGACCCTTGGTCCGTACCTTTTACCACTTGTATTGCCGGCATTGAAATCGACATTCCCCGAGTTGGAACTCTATATTTATGAGCTGCAAACCACGCAACTGGTTGATCAACTTGAATCCGGACAACTGGATTGCGGAATTTTAGCTTTTGTCAAAGAAAGCGAACCCTTTATCGAAGTGCCTATTTTTAACGAACAAATGCTTTTAGCGGTTTCAGATAAACATGAGTGGTCGCATAAAAGTAAGATGGATATTTCATACTTAAAAGATAAAGAATTACTCTTTTTAGACGACGGGCATTGCCTACGTACGCAAACGCTTGATTATTGCTTATCCGTCGGTGCCAAAGAAAGCACGCATTTTAAAGCGACCAATCTTGAAACGTTACGTAATATGGTGGCGGCGAACGTCGGGATGTCACTTATTCCGGAATTAGCGGCGAAGCCTTGCGAGGGGCTGAATTACCTCACATTTGATGAACCTAAACCTTATCGCACCGTCGGCTTAATTTATCGTCCGGGTTCACCGCTACGTATTCGTTACGAACGTCTTGCAAAAGAAGTTTCCAAGATTATGAAACAAGAGAAAATTCATGAGTAATATCGGTATCCGCGCCCAACAAAAAGAGAAAACGCGTCGTGCATTGGTGGATGCGGCTTTTAACCAATTAAGTGCGGAAAAAAGTTTTTCTAACTTGAGTTTACGCGAAGTGTCCAGAGAAGCCGGTATTGCGCCGACTTCATTCTATCGCCATTTTAAAGATATGGACGAATTAGGGTTGGCGATGGTGGACGAATCGGGATTACTCTTACGTCAATTAATGCGCCAAGCGCGCAAGCGTATTGCGACCGGCGGAAGCGTAGTCGCCGTTTCGACCGATACTTTCTTCGAGTTGATTGCCGATCGCCCGAATGTGTTCCGCTTACTGCTACGAGAAAGTTCCGGTACTTCGCAAGCGTTTCGTACCGCGGCATCGCGCGAGATTCAACATTTTATTGCCGAGCTGACCGATTATATTATGGCGAAAGATCCGAACAGCAGCCGTGAAATCGCCTATATCCAAGCCGAAGGCTTAGTGACTATCGTATTTACCGCCGGCTCTTATGCGCTTGATATGAATACGCAAGAGCGAGAAAAATTAAAAAAACGCGTGATTATGCAATTAAGAATGTTAGCTAGAGGAGCGGCTTCTTATACTTATAGCCACGACAAGGAACACCAATAATGCAGAACAAATACGCTATGCTTTCACGTTTCGGTAAAAACATTTTTTTCTACGGATTAATGTTTATCGTGCTAAGTACCGTGATTGATTGGTATCGTAAACCGAGTGCGCCGAACCAATTTGCGCAACAAGTTTTATATGATTTACAGCACCAGCCGAAAATGATCGCCCAACTTAGTCACGACCGACCAATGTTACTGTACTTTTGGGGCAGTTGGTGTACCTATTGCAAATTCACTTCGCCGGCAATTCAACAATTTGCCGATGAGAATGTTCCCGTTTTAAGCGTTGCACTTAAATCCGGTACGCCGCAAGATGTCGTCGATTACCTCAAACAAGAAGATTACCGCTTCCCCGTTATCAATGATCCTGACGGCGTAATCTCCAAAAGCTGGGATATTCAAGCGACTCCGACGGTTCTCATCATTAAAGACGGCGAAATCGTTCAACATACGACAGGGCTTACGAGTTATTGGGGACTTAAAGTCCGCCTTTGGCTCAGTAACTTAACTTAATTCGAGCGGTCTGATTTGTAAATTTTTCTGCAAATCAGACCGCTTTAACATATATAAAGAGTACATTATGATAATTGATCCGAATTACCAACAAGAAAGCGAAAAGTACGAAAATCCCGTACCGAGCAGAGAATTTATTTTACAAACCATTCGAGCATTCGATGCGCCGATGAGTCGTGAAGAATTACTCGAAGCTTTCCATATTTATGATGAAGAACGTATCGAAGGCGTTCGCCGTCGCTTACGAGCGATGGAAAACGACGGGCAATTAATTTTTACCAAAGGTAAACGTTATGCGTTACCGGAAAAAATGGATTTGCTGAAAGGTACGGTTATCGGTCATCGTGACGGCTACGGTTTTCTGCAAGTGGAAGGCGGCGAAAAAAGTGACGATTGGTTTATTCCGAATAGCCAAATGACACGCGTGATGCACGGTGACTTCGTGCTTGCCCAACCGAACGGCACCGATCGCCGAGGTCGCCGTGAAGTACGAATCGTTCGCGTATTGGAAGTACGTAAAAAACAAATTGTCGGTCGTTTCTTCCTTGAAAGCGGTATCGGCTTCGTAGTACCGGACGATAGCCGTATCAGCCAAGATATTTTAATTCCCGACGAACACCGTATGGGTGCAAGAATGGGACAAGTGGTTGTGGTCGAACTGCAAGAACGTAAAGCCGGTTTTACTCGTCCGGTCGGCTTTATTACCGAAATCTTAGGCGATAATCTTGCACCGGGGATGGAAATCGAAATCGCTCTACGTAACCACGACATTCCGCACGTTTGGCCGGAAGGCGTAGAAAAACAAATTCGCCAATTCAGCGAAGAAGTGCCGGAAGAAGCGAAAGCTGGCCGTGTAGATCTGCGTGATTTACCGTTAATAACGATTGACGGGGAAGACGCACGAGATTTTGACGACGCCGTCTTTGCCAGAAAAGAAGGCGACGGTTGGCGTTTATGGGTAGCGATTGCCGATGTGAGTTATTACGTTCGTCCGAAAACCGCACTGGATTTGGAAGCGGCGAATCGCGGCAATTCGGTTTACTTCCCGAATCGAGTGATCCCGATGTTACCGGAAATTCTGTCAAACGGTTTATGTTCATTAAATCCGCAAGTGGACAGATTATGTTTGGTGGTGGAAATGACCGTATCGAAAAAAGGCGAACTGACCGGCTATCAATTCTATCAAGCGGTAATGAACTCGCACGCCCGCTTAACTTATACTAAAGTTTGGAAAATATTAGAAGGTGACGAAGCGTTACGTGAGCGTTATGCAACACTGGTACCGCATTTGGAAACTTTAAATGAGATGTTTAAAGTGTTGCAAAACACTCGTCGTCATCGAGGTGCGATTGAATTTGAAACGATTGAAAACCAATTTATTTTCAATCCGCAAGGCAGAATCGAACGTATCGAGCCGCTAATTCGTAACGATGCGCACAAAATCATCGAAGAATGTATGATTTTAGCGAATATTGCCGCCGCTCGTCTTGTCGAAAAAGCCAATGAACCGGCGTTATTCCGTATTCACGATAAACCGAGCGAAGAAAAGCTCACTAGTTTTAAATCCTTTATTAAAGAATGCGGGCTCACTTGGGACGTTGGGCTTGATCCGACACCAAAGGATTACGCCGTATTACTCGAACAACTTGCCGAACGTCCGGATCGCGAATTGATTCAAACTATGTTACTGCGCTCGCTCAAACAAGCGGTCTATTCAGCGGATAACGTCGGACATTTCGGTTTGGCTTTAACCGAATACGCCCACTTTACTTCACCGATTCGCCGTTATCCTGATTTGCTGTTACACCGTGCAATTAAATACTTGATTAAAAAGGGAAAAGGCAATACCAGACACTATACCGATTGCGGCGGTTATCACTATAAATTGGACGATATCGACCAATTCGGCGAGAAATGTTCGGCAGCAGAACGTCGGGCGGACGAAGCGACCCGTGAAGTGGCGGATTGGTTGAAATGCGAATTTATGCAAGATCATCTCGGCGAAGAGTTTGAAGGTGTGATTTCAAGCGTAACCGGTTTCGGTTTATTCGTTAAAATCAACGAGTTATTGATCGACGGCTTGGTGCATATTTCAACATTAGACAATGATTACTATCATTATGATGCGGACAGACAACGTTTAGTCGGCGGCAGCGGTGTGATTTACCGCTTAGGTGATCCGGTTAAAGTGAAAGTAATCAATGTGAATTTAGACGATAAGAAAATTGACTTTGCTTTAATCGATAATCTGCGTAAAGGCATTGCCGTCGTTAAAACCGCCAAACAAAAAGCAAAGAAAAATGCCGGCGATAAACTGATTTTTAAAGAGCCTAAAACAATCAAATCGGCAAAAGGTAAATCTAAGGGAAAAGCGGCCAAAACAGCCAAGAAATCGTCCGGCCGCCAACGTAAAAAATAGCGAATAAGCGGTCAAATTTGCAAAACTTCTTACAAATTCTACCGCTTATCAAATTCTCTGTTTAAACTAATATAGCCTATTCTTTTAGGCTATTTTTATCGGGATTTCATCATATGATTAAATTTAAATTGATTTTATTAACATCAACACTAACGTTTTTATTTGCCTGCACATCTTCCGTGTCGAAGAAAAAAGCAAGAGCCGATTACTTAAAAGACAATATCAGTCAAGCGGAATTATCTAACGGTACTCACTATAAACGTTATTTCTACACTTGCAGTAACCTTGAAACCGGTGCAAATTCTCATTTATCCACGTATTTTCCGCTTTCAGAAGAAAGTCGTATGAAAGATAACTTCGGTTTCTATTTTCAATTGGACGGCGGCAAAGTCGAGCCGTTTGATCACCTTGAAAATAAAACGCTGAACGCCCGCGGCACTCGTTTTGAAGTCACTTATAATTCATATTATCCGATTCAAGGAAATTATGTGGATTTAGTCGCTCGCGAACAAGGTTCGACTTATTATAAAAATATCAACGGCATACGTGTTCCATGGTTAGCTTGTCGAGAAAGTTAAGATTACAAAATATGTGCTCAAAGCTATCGTATGTAACTTTTTCATCTATCTTAGACTTTTTAGTGCTTGCCTGAACTTTTCAAAAGGCTTATTATTTTAACCATTCAAATGATAAAGATTCTCATTTGTAAGAAATTGTAAAGACTATTGCTTAACCAGATGAGAATTATTATCATTAACTCACTTCAAAAATAATAGGTAATCACTCCAACTCTTACGCCTCATTCCCCCACAAAATGAGGCGTTTTTTTTCGTCTATTGCCGATTAAGCCTTATCAATTCCAATGTATCCCGTTATAATAGAAGTTATTTTCATATTTAAGACAAGATATAAGGAATCATAAATGGCTCAATCTATTGAAGCGACATTAGCCGAATTGAAACGCGGTGTTGAAAATATTTATTCTGAAGAAGATTTAATTGAAAAGTTAAAGGAAAATCGTCCGTTACGCATTAAATTAGGCGCAGACCCTACAGCACCCGATATTCACTTAGGTCATACCGTTGTTTTAAATAAGCTCCGCCAATTCCAACAACTTGGTCATGAAGTGATTTTCTTAATCGGTGATTTTACCGGGATGGTCGGCGATCCGTCGGGCAAAAACTCAACTCGCCCGCCGCTCACTCGTGAAGACGTGTTACGCAATGCGGAAACCTATAAACAACAATTATTCAAAATCTTAGATCCGAATAAAACGCGTGTGGTCTTCAACTCCGAATGGTTGGGTAAATTAGGGACGGAAGGTATGATTCGCCTTGCCTCTAATTACACGGTTGCCCGTATGCTTGAGCGTGACGATTTCAAAAAACGTTTTACCAATAATCAATCTATTGCAATCCACGAATTTATTTATCCGTTACTCCAAGGTCATGATTCTGTTGCGTTAGAAGCGGATATTGAGTTAGGCGGTACCGATCAAACCTTTAACTTATTAGTCGGTCGTGAGTTACAAAAATCAGCAGGTCAAAAACCGCAGGTAGCAATGACATTACCGTTACTTGTCGGCTTAGACGGCGAGAAAAAAATGTCGAAATCACTCGGTAACTATATCGGTGTAACCGATGCGCCGAGCGATATGTTCGGTAAAGTGATGTCAATTTCAGACGAGTTAATGTGGGATTGGTACAACTTACTTTCATTCCGTCCGTTAGACGAAATCGCTCAATTGAAAGCGGACGTTGCGGCAGGTAAAAACCCGCGTGATGTGAAGATTCTTTTAGCGAAAGAGTTAATTGCTCGTTTCCACGATCAAGCGGCGGCGGATGCGGCGGAACAAGAGTTCATCAACCGTTTCCAAAAAGGCGCAATCCCGGATGAAATGCCAGAATTTACCTTTGAAGGCGAAATCGGTTTAGCGACTTTATTAAAAGAAGCCGGTTTAGTCGCATCAACTTCCGAGGCGATTCGTTCCGCACAACAAGGCGGGGTAAAAATCGACGGCGAAAAAGTAGAAGACGTTCGTCAAAACGCACAACAGGGTACGTTCGTTTACCAAGTCGGTAAACGTAAATTCGCCCGTGTAACGGTTAAATAAGTCTTAGATATAAACGAAAAGGAAGCCTAGGCTTCCTTTTTTATGCTTTGGACAAGCGGTTAAATTTGTTAATTTTTTTGCAAATTCGACCGCTTGTCATAGAAATAAAAATGCCCAAGTTTAACTCGCTTGGGCATTTTTCTGACTCTATTCTAGTCGTCTAAGAAACTACGTAAAGTTTCCGAACGGCTTGGGTGACGAAGTTTGCGTAACGCTTTCGCTTCAATCTGACGAATACGTTCACGCGTTACGTCAAACTGTTTACCGACTTCCTCAAGCGTGTGGTCTGTGTTCATATCAATACCGAAACGCATACGCAATACTTTTGCTTCACGCGGCGTTAAGCCTTCCAACACTTCATTCGTTGCTAAACGTAAACTTTCCGCAGTTGCCGAATCTAACGGTAATTCAAGGCTTTCGTCTTGAATGAAATCACCTAAATGCGAATCGTCGTCATCGCCAATCGGCGTTTCCATTGAAATCGGCTCTTTGGCAATCTTCAACACTTTACGAATCTTATCTTCCGGCATTCCCATACGTTCCGCTAACTCTTCCGGCGTCGCTTCACGTCCCATTTCTTGTAAACATTGACGAGAAATACGGTTCAGTTTATTGATGGTTTCGATCATATGTACCGGAATACGGATGGTACGTGCTTGGTCGGCGATTGAACGGGTAATCGCCTGACGAATCCACCAAGTCGCATAAGTAGAGAACTTATAACCGCGACGATATTCGAATTTATCGACCGCTTTCATCAAGCCGATGTTACCTTCCTGAATTAAATCTAGGAATTGTAAACCGCGGTTGGTATATTTTTTCGCAATCGAGATTACTAAACGTAAGTTCGCTTCCACCATCTCTTTTTTCGCACGGCGAGCTTTTAATTCACCGTTTGCGATACGGCCGCCGATTTCACGAATTTGTGCGATAGTCAGACCGGTCGTTTGCTCCATACGTTGTAAATTATCGATATTTACGCGAATTTGGTCGATATAGTTCGCCAATTTAGGCGCGGCGCCTTTTTTCGCATTAATTGCTTTTTCAATCCATTCTTCCGACGTTTCGTTACCTTGGAACAATTTTAAGAAGTCAGCCTTTTTCATTTGTGCATATTCAACCGCATAACGTTGAATTTGGCGTTCTTCCGAACGTACTTGTTTCATCATTTTTTGCATCGATTCGACAAGTAAATCAAATTGTTTCGGTACTAAACGGAACTCACGGAAAATATCCGAAAGCGCTTGGATCTGCTCTCTTGATTTTTTATGGCTACGACCGTGTTTTTGAATCGCTTGTAAGGCTTTTTCGTGTTGCTCGCGTAACGCATAGAATTTTTCGCGAGCAAGTTCAGGATCGATTGAATTGTCATCACCGGTATCCGCACTGCCGTCGCTTTCTTCCTCTTCGCTCTCGTCATCTACATCCGCAACATCTTCCGCTTCTTCTTCGTCATCAAGATCTACGTCCAAATCTTCCAACGCTTCGTCCGCTTGGATATTCGGATCAACGAAAGCGGTAACAAGATCCGATAAACGCATCGCACCTTCTTCAACTTGCGCATAGAAACCGATTAATTCGGTTAAGGCTTCCGGATATTCTGCAACCGCACATTGCACTTCATTGATACCTTCTTCAATACGTTTCGCAATATCAATTTCGCCTTCACGGGTAAGCAATTCCACCGTACCCATTTCACGCATATACATACGTACCGGATCGGTCGTTCTACCTAACTCGGATTCTACCGTCGAAAGCACTTTAGTCGCTTCTTCCACGACATCTTCATCAGCGATATTTTCCGCGAGCATTAACTCGTCGGTATCCGGGGCGGTTTCTAAAACTTTAATCCCCATATCGTTGATCATTTGAATAATATCTTCGATCTGCTCCGCATCAACCAACTCTTCCGGTAAGTGGTCGTGCACTTCCGAAATGGTTAAATAACCTTGTTCACGCCCTTGGGCAATCAGAAGTTCTAATTGAGATTGCTGTTCTAATTGTTGTTCCATAATTGTATCCGTTTTGTGTGCGCGCAAAAATAGTATTGGATTATACCATTAATTAAAATTTTCTTGATAGTTTTGCAAAAAATTTCTCAAAAATGACCGCTTAATCATTGTGCAATCAACATGACCAACTCTTGCTTTTCTTCCGCGCTTAGTCCTAGGCTGCGATCTTTGGCAATTAATACTTCGATTCGCTTTTCCACCAATTTCGCATAAAGAAAATCAAGCGTTTCAATAAAAGTCGTTTCGATGTTTTCCGATGTGACCAAATGTTCCCAATCGGCTAACAGTTCAAGAGTGCGGTAATTCGGTTTATCTCGCCAATGTTCGAGTAATGCGCCCATTGAGACACCGACTTTTTGCCGGCAAACCTCAACCAGCTCAAGTAATAATTCAAAGCCCGGTTCTTCCAGCGTTTTAAGCGCGGAAATATCCGGCACGAATTTAACCAATTCGGGGTTTTGCAATAATAAGGCGATTAATAAACGCATCGGCGTTCGCTTAATTTGCGGTGTTTGGGCCTTAGTTTTTTGTGTGGATTGCACTCGGCTTGGTAACATCGCCTCTAGTTGCGCCGGATCTAAAATCCCTAATTTTTGCCCGAGAATATTGCGTAAATAAACACGTAACATCTCGCCCGGAATACGGTTAATTAACGGTATAGCTAATGCCGCCAATTTTGATTTCCCTTCTTTACTGGAGAGATCCACTTGCGCAATCAAGGAATCAAACAAGAAATCACTAAGTGACAGCGCATTTTGCAAGTAGGCTTCAAAGCCTTGCTTGCCCTGTGCGCGTACAAAACTGTCCGGATCTTCGCCGTCCGGCAAGAAAATAAATTTCAGCTGCCGTCCGTCATGCAAATACGGTAATGCGTTCTCAAACGCCCGCCATGCCGCCTCTCGCCCCGCTCTATCGCCGTCATAGCAACAGATCACTTGCTCGGTGACACGGAACATTTGCTGAATCTGTTCGCCGGTGGTCGCCGTACCGAGTGACGCCACCACGTTATCCACCCCGAATTGCGCCAATGCGACCACATCCATATACCCTTCGACCACAACGAGTGAGGTAGGGTTTTCATTCTGTTGCAACGCTTGAAATAAACCGTACAGTTCATTACCTTTATGATAAGTCGCCGATTCCGGTGAATTCAGATATTTAGGTCGTTCATCGCCCATTACTCGCCCGCCGAAAGCAATCACTCGTCCGCGTTTATCCCGAATCGGAAACATTACTCGATTGCGAAATTTATCGTAAATTCGACCGCTATCGTTTTGCGTAACCATCCCCGTATCAAGTAGTTTCTGCACTTCGTCACGACTAGTACCAAACTTACGTAGCACCGAATCCATTGAATTATGTGCAAAGCCAATCTCAAAGCGATCAATAATTTCCGGTGAAAGCCCACGGCTTTGTAAATAACTTTGGCTAGGGATATCTTGGATTAAGTTTTGTTGATAAAAGTGACTAATTGTTTCTAACAGCTCATATAGATTACGTTTAGTTTTATAACTTGCCTGAGGCTTACCATCACGATTTATCACATTCTCGCGAGGGACTTCCAAACCTTGCATCGCCGCCAATTCTTCAATCGCTTCCGGAAATTCCAGCTTATCGTAATCCATTAAAAAACTGATGGCGTTACCGTGTGCACCGCAACCGAAACAATGATAAAACTGCTTGGATTGACTGACAGTAAAAGAGGGGCTTTTTTCGTGATGGAAAGGGCAACAGGCTTGATAATCTCGCCCTGCTTTTTTGAGTTTGACTCGGCTATTGATAAGCTCAACAATATCGGTACGAGCAACAAGATCATCAATAAACGAACGAGGGATAGAGCCTTTCATTGATTCTCCTTGTCATAATGGCAAGCGGTTGGATTTGCGTGAAATTTTGCAAAATTTATTGAAATTTGACCGCTTATTTTACTATAGGTTACATAGGGGTTCGCTAGAAACACTAAAACCGTGATTCCAAAAGGTTTCACGGTTTTAGTTAATTTAAGCTAAATAGCAATTGCTAATTAGTATAAACGAGTGTTACGTGCATTTTCACGTGCATTACGTTTAGCGTGACGTTTAGCTAAAGATGCTTTTTCACGTTTACGAATTGTAGTTGGTTTTTCATAGAATTCACGAGCACGAACTTCTGCTAATAAACCTGCTTTTTCGCAAGAGCGTTTGAAACGACGTAATGCAACGTCAAATGATTCATTTTCACGAACTTTAATTACTGGCATATGCCATCACCTCAGGAAATATATGTTTAAATAAAGTCGCACACAATTTTGGCGACATAGAACTAAAAAAGGTAGCACATTCTACCGCAACTGATAGTTAAAGTAAAGGGTAAATTCAGTGAGAATAAGAGGCAAATCGACTTATTTTTTAACAATTTTCGCTAAAATTTCAACAAAAACAGACCAACTATTTTATATGGATCCAAAATGATCCCCACTGAAATACTATTTGCCGCTTAATACGACTTAAGCGATAGCCCTAAACGCTCGCCACAATAAGATCCATCAAGTACAGACTGCCACCACTTTTGATTATTCAAATACCACTTGACTGTTTTCCGTAATCCCGATTCAAACGTTTCTTTAGGAGTCCAACCCAGCTGATTTTCTATCTTGCTCGCATCAATCGCATAACGAACATCGTGACCGGGGCGATCCGCCACATAAGTGACTAATTCCTCATATTGCTCGATACCGCTTGGCTTATTCGGCACTAACTCATCTAATAAACGACAAATTGCTTGTACTACCTCGATATTCGTTTTTTCATTATGACCACCAATATTATAGGTTTCCCCCACTTTGCCTCTGCATAATACTTGATAAAGTGCAATAGCGTGATCCTCGACAAATAACCAATCCCGAATTTGCAAACCGTTTCCATAAATAGGCAAAGGTTTACCCGATATTGCATTTAAAATCATTAGCGGGATCAGTTTTTCCGGAAATTGAAAAGGCCCATAATTATTCGAACAATTGGTCACTAAAGTCGGCAAGCCATAGGTACGAAACCACGCCCTTACCAAATGATCACTTGCAGCTTTCGATGCGGAATAAGGACTGCTTGGCGAATATGCGGTATTCTCGCTAAATAATTCATTTGAATCATTCAAATCACCATATACCTCATCCGTTGAAATATGTTGAAAACGAAACGTTTGCTTTCTCTCTAACGGCAAACTCAACCAATATTGGCGACTTGCTTCGAGTAAGGTATAAGTACCGATAATATTGGTTTGCATAAATGTCGCAGGCCCGTCAATCGAACGATCTACGTGGCTCTCCGCCGCAAGGTGCATCACCACATCCGGCTGATATTTGCAAAAAATCTGCGAAATTCGACCGCTATCGCAAATATCCACTTGCTCAAAATGGTAACGTGAACTGTTACTCACACTTGCTAATGAAGTAAGATTTCCGGCGTAAGTCAACTTATCCACATTCACAACTCTATCTTGAGTATTTTGGATAATATAACGAATAACGGCGGAACCGATAAAACCGGCTCCGCCAGTGATAAAGACTGTTTTCATAATCCTATACCTAATTGCATAGATATCCATCGGAACAAAAAAGCAGAAAGAAATCTTTCTGCTCTTAATCCTTATAATTTAATAGGCACCAGCCCGTTTTCGTATGGCAGTAATTGTTTTAAAAAGAATCGCAATATCGTTCCATAGCGACCAATTCTTAACATACCAAGAATCAAAATAAACTCGAGTATCGTAATCTACATCATTACGACCGCTTACTTGCCATAATCCCGTCATACCGGGCTTCGCCATTAAATAATAATCTAAATTTTCTTTATAATAAGCTAATTCATCGGCAATAACAGGACGAGGACCAACTAAGCTCATCTGTCCAATCAAAACATTAAATAATTGAGGTAATTCATCTAAGCTGTTTTGTCGTATAAAAGCACCTATTTTCGTTACTCTAGGATCATTCTTCAATTTAAAATCTTTTTCCCATTCAGCTCTAGCCGCCTCATCACAAGCAAGCAAATCATCTAGAACTTGCTCTGAATTTACTACCATAGAACGAAATTTTAAACATTTAAACGGTTTACCGTTTTTTCCTATACGCAGATGACCGTAAATAGCATTTCCGCCATCTTTCTTAATCGCAAAATAAAGCCAGATTAAAATAGGCGATGTTAAAATAATTAATAAGATAGAACCGACAATATCCATAGTACGTTTCAATACCCTCGAAGATCGTTTAGCTAAGTTATTATTGACACGTAATAACATCACCTCATAGCTAAACAAAAACGACATATCCGTACTATATAACGGCAAGCCTCGTAAAGTAGGAATAACCGAAACCGAACGATAACATTGTTTAGATAAATGCCTTAGCCAACTATCTCGTTGATCATTCTCATAATCTTCCAAAGCAATAATAAATTGATCAGATTTTTTTGTAACCAATTCCCATAAACTCTGACGAGTTTCATTAATAACCGGTATACCTAACTTATCTAAATCAGGATGTTTATCCAAAGCAACAAAATATTTTACTCTAAAACCTAAATAAGGTTCACTTACCAGTGCATGATAAGCATCTATGGCATTTTTACCGCCACCAATAATAATCGTATCTTTTAAATATAATTTAGTTTTAATCAAATAATTTTTAACGAGAATACGTCCTAAAGGCACGAGTATTAAAGAAATAGACCACGTTAATACCCATAAATAACGAGAAAAATAAAGTTTAGAAAATGCGATAGTCGCCAACTCAACAATAGCCAAAATAGCCAATGTTCTAATTATTTCCTTTAATTCAAACCAAAAAGGTTTACGGTAGGTATAATGTCTTAGTCTAAGTGCAAACCAAGATACGCATACAATACCAAGAAATAAATGAATTAATAATCTATCATTAATCTGTTCCGTTGGGAAATATTGATTCAAATCCCCTGTCCATAAGTTTAAAAATTCTAAGGACAATAAAAAAGAAAAATAAAACAGTAAGAAATCAGTAAATGCAAGAATATATTTACATAACGTCTGCTTTTTCATTCTAATATCCCTACTCTCTTATTTAATCTTTCGTGAGAATTTTCTCTTTAAAAGCCCTATAACTTTAAAAAGTATTTTTTCTTTTTCCAGAGATACAACCATTAATTCTTTTTTAGATAAATTATTTTTTAACAACCAAACATTAAATAGACGCTCCGCTAAAAAACCAAAAACACGTTTCTGGTAATTATCATAATCGGTGACATCTATTTGCTTCTCCAATTCAAATAAAATAGAAAATAACCAATTGCAATACTGTTCGAAATATTCTTTTTTCATTACAAACATATTAAATAAATGTAACGAGCTACTTGACATCACTTGATCAAACGCAGAACAATAATCTGGGAAATCCTGAGCAATAATTTCTCTGGTTAAATCTAAATCTTTAATATAATGTGCATTTTTATAATGGCTATAAATCGTTTCAATATAATAATTTCTTTTTTTTGCAACAATAACATCATATTCAACTAGATACGATAATAATTCATTTTCCGAGGCTATTTCTTGATCTTTTAACCGAAGATCCGATCCTTTAAAATAACGGCGATAATGTACTAAACCGACATAATCACTTTCCGCAAAAAAATTATTTCTCCATGCCCAATATAATGCGGTCAATTCACAGAAAGAACCATTTTTTACTGAAATATTATCACCCGTATCATCACCTTGAATAGCTAATTGCTGTCGATGTAATGCTTTTCCGACATAAATCGGCACATAACAAGCCGTATTAGGAAATTCATAGTTTTTATGGGTTGCAATTAGAATTTTAACTCTGCTCATAATTTTTATAAGTATTCTCTATGATGGAAAAAATTCTTTGTTAAACCATGCCAAATGCCTCTTATACCGATTTTTAATTTAGTTATATTCGGCTTAGTAAATAGGAAAAACCAACATACTTTAATACAAAATAAGACTGAAATTAAACTTCCTTTATAATCCAAAAGATTACGAATATTATTTCGACACATACAATAGAGCTTTAATTTAGATTCGGTATCATTAAATTTTAATAAATTAAAAAACATTGGCGTACCTAACGTTAGCTCCTTCGGATGATAAAATTTAGAAGATGTTACGGTAAATATCTTAAACCCGGTTCTCCTAGCTCTCCAAGTATATTCCATATCATCGCCCCAAATAAAATAATCAGCTTTAGGGAAGCCTATTTCCTCTACCATCTTTCTCGAAAATAAAATCCCATTAAATGGCATCACAATATCAGGAATAATATTATCTTTTGTTGCTGTTTCGATATCAGCTAAAGTCGTTAAGACCTTTTTACTATTTGGTAAACGTAGCGTAAACGTTAATTCCTCAGGATTCTTATTATTTAAAACTAAAGGACCGATATAGCTATCTTCACTAGCATACGGTATTAACTTAAATAAACTATCCTTAGCAGGCAATCCGTCATCATCCATTAACCAAATATAATCAAAATCACGTTGATAGGCAAGCTCAATACCGGCATAAAATCCCCCCGCGCCGCCTTGATTAGTAGCTAAAGTTACAAGAGTAAATTTATCATTATCCAACCAGCCTTTATCGCGTAAAAAATCCACAGTCCCATCCGTACTGGCATTATTTACCACCACAATATGAGAAAGTGGATAAGTTTGAGCTTGCAAAGCTTGTAAACAATTTAATAATAATTCTTTTCGGTTGTAAGTGACTACAATGGCACAAATAGATTTATTCTGCATAAGTGATCTATCAATAAAAGACCGCTTCAAAACAAGCGGTCTATTTTCTAAAGAATTTTACACATCCATATTGACATAGAATGGTTTTAAATTCTTATTACTCGCTAATGATTGTTTAATCTCATCAACGGTTTCTAATGCTTCCTTAATGGTTACATCCATATCTAAATAACGATATGTCCCTAAACGTCCGACAAAAGTTACTTGCGTTTCTTTGTTTGCTTTTTCAACATATTGTTGCAATAAGGCTTTATCTTTCACTAAACGAATAGGATAGTATGGAATATCCTTTTCTTCGCATAAACGGCTAAATTCTCGATAGCAAATCGTTTTTTCGTGATTTTCCCACGGTGCAAAGTGTTTGTGTTCCGAAATACGCGTATACGGTACTTCTTCATCGCCATAATTGATGACCGCATTACCTTGGAAATCGCCTTCGGCACGGAACGCTTCAAAATCCAACGTACGATAACCTAAACGCCCCAACTCAAAACCAAAATAAGCATCTAACGGACCCGACCAGAAAATATGATCAAATTCCGCTTTCATACTTTCAACAAATGGGGTCGCTAACCGTACTTCAATATTCTCGTGTTTCAGAATATTTTCTACGATAACGGTATAACCATCCTTCGGCATACCTTGGAATTTATGCGCAAAGTAGTTATCGTCATAATTAAAACGCACCGGTAAGCGTTTTAAGATACTTGCCGGTAACTCTTTCGGCTCTACGCCCCATTGTTTTTTAGTATAGCCGTAGAAAAACGCTTTATATAAATCGTGACCGACAAAACGCATCGCTTGTTCTTCAAACGTTTGCGGATAGGTAATCGACATATCCGCTTGGCTTTCAATTAACGCTTTCGCTTCACTTGGTGAACAAGTTTTACCAAAGAACTGGTTAATCGTATGTAAATTAATCGGCAACGAATACACAGCCCCTTGGCTAATCGTTTTTACTCGATTAACAAACGGCATCCACTCACCAAATTGATTCACATAATCCCATACACGTTCATTATCAGTATGGAAAATATGTGGACCGTAAACGTGAACCATCACATTCGTTTCGGCATCACGTTCAGAGTGGCAGTTTCCCGCCACATGATTACGTTGATCAATTACCGTTACTTGATAACCTTGCTCTGCAAGCCCGCGTGCAATAACCGCATTTGAAAAGCCAGCGCCGACTAGGAGAAATTTTTTCATCATTTGATCCTTAATTATTGATCTTGTTTAAATTGTTTTTTCCAAAATTCTGTACTTGTCAGTTCATCGTATGATGAACGATATTCGTTTTCTAATCTATTATAATTTTTATATAAATTATAAATCGCTTTAGTATAACGTATTAAATGATTAAAGAATTTCTTCTTATCATGTTTAAGAATAAAACCTTTGTTACTAGTCCAATGTATATATAAAACATCATTATATCGGTAAACTTCTCGTAAATTTCCACCAAATCCTTTATGTTGCCATACTCGACCTTTCTTAAAAAACATTTTGGGTAATAAGTGACCATTTAGTGTCAACAATCTGACACATCTTGAGATTCTTGTTTCATGAGGATTTCCATTAATAGCTTGAGAAGCTACATCTAGAAGAATATCTTCCGGCTTCTCATTAATAACCAAACTACTAATTTCTTTTCTCTTATCTGACATACTAACATTATCAATCCAAAAATTTTTTCCTTTTGTACAGTCTTCTACTGCTATAATTGCTGCAAGTGCAGTTTCATAGTGATAAGTAAATAAATTTCGTAAACACATTTTCATAGTAGTTTTCAATATTCCTTTAAATCCTCCGTCTACTAATCCATGGAAATGTTGCATAATATGATTTCTTACATCTAAATAGTATGGTAAAGGTCCGTTTTTTAATGAAAAATCATCACCCCAAGTGGAAATACCATTTAATGTAATAATATTAAATTTATGTTTTAAACCAAAACCAATATCATCTCCTCTCACAAAATAAGGAAATGCTAGATTTGTTACTTTTGATATAGGGAAAGCTAAGAACCACCATCCCCCATAATCAATATGTTCCTCTAATTCATTAACAAGTAAATCATGTTTATTTCTTAAATCCAAGTTACACTTATTTGGTTTACAAATGCCATCAAATCTAGCTCCATTCTCAAATTGCCTAAACATTTCTGCTTCTCTAAGCATCGCCCCAGCTATAGCAGCACTAGGATCTTTAGCGAATTCCAATAAAGAAACCGTTCTTCTAATACTCTCAACTTCACAGGAAGCATCATCATCCATAAATAGACAATGAGTATAATTACCTTGTTCCTTCAGATGAATTAGTCCCCTTGTAAATCCTCCTGATCCTCCTAAATTTTCATTTGAAATAATATTCACACCTAAAAATCCAGGGAGATTACTACTATTATCTACCACATTTAAAGACACTTTATCTCTAAATTCTTCTTGAGTTAATAATTGACTACTTAAGCGTTCAATAGCAGGAATAACATATTGTTGACGATTAAAATGAGTAATAACTATTCCTAACTTTATAGAATTATTCGGAACATCAGATGTTGAAAAACTAAAGTCCTTAATATTGGATTTTGATGATAATGACTCTACATCAAAAAATAACATTCCATCTTCTAAAGCTTTCCAGAAATCTAAAGGAATAGATATTGTTTCCACATCTGTAGAATTTAGATAATTTTCACCTACTATACGATCACTAAAGTTTAATCTATGTACATGCCAAGTTATTTTAATTTGCCCTTTGAATGTTAAATTAAACGTCAATTCTTTAATAGAAGTATGACGTTTCCATTTACCAATACTGATACTATTAAAATAAGTATCAGTATATACTCTGCCCCCTCGACGTAAATCTACTTGTGATTCAGCAATATTTAAAATAGCATTACTATTATGCTTAAAATATAGATCTGTTTGACTACATAAATTAAATGATGGATAAACAGACCTTTGAATAATAACTGACATATTGACTACCTTTAATTTAATTTAAGAATTGTTATACCATTAACATCATACACACCTAAATGATTAGGAACATAATTGCATTCTGCTACTTCTTCTGAGTGTAATACAATATTCTGTCTTTTAAGAAAAGATAAAGATATTGCATTTATATCCCTTGTTACTCCTGTTCCTACTAGTTTACCAATATCTCCACATATAAAAACATCCTTCCTAGGTTGTAAACTCAATAAATTTAATAAATTATTTTCTATCTTAGCAAATTTTGATTCCGAAGTATAAAACTCGTTCCAAGAATTAGCCCCATAAAAAATAAAAAACAAAGGAATTACATAATATAATTTACCTAAATAATTAAAATTCAACATAAAAAATAATAAATTAGAAACTATAATAAATATATCATTTTTTATATATACATATTCTTTAACCAAAAAAGACGAATATACCCATGAAAAGAGAGAATAACCTAAAATAAAAATTATATAATTTGCATTTATAGAAAGCTCTTTTGCTTGATATGACCATAAGAAATTTATCCATCTTCCTTCCCATAAAGTTTTATCCCAAGGGGTTCCATGATGATTCATATTAGGTAATAAATGAGTCATAAATTCCCAATCATCATGCCTAATATAGGTATCAGTAAATTGTCCTGTCGAGTAAATAAAACATATAACTAGAATAAAAAAGATAGGAAACCCATCAAAAATTCTTTTTTTATTAAATTTATCCATTTCTACTCTCTACTTTAATAATTTCTCAATAAAAAATTTAGGTCTATTCTTGCTTTCAATATAAATTTTCCCAACATACTCACCTATCACACCTAAAGAGAGCATTTGTACTCCACCTAAAAAGAAAATCGCAATCATGAGGGACGTCCAACCTTCTACTGTATTGCCAAGTAATTTATCAATAAGGACGTAAAAACCAGCTAATGCTGTAATTCCACAAGTCAAAAATCCAACAATAGAAATTAAACGTAATGGAGTAATTGTTAAAGAAGTAATACCCTCTAATGCTAAGGCTAACATTTTCTTTAAAGGATATTTTGATTCACCTGCAATCCTTTCACTTCTTGAATAAAAAACTTGCTCGCTCTTAAATCCAATTAAAGGAACCATTCCTCTAATATAAACATTCTATTCTTTATATTGTAATAAAGCATTTAAAGCTCGTTTACTTAATAAACGATAATCAGCATGATTTTCTACTTGCTCTACACCTAATTTACTCATTAATTTATAAAATAAACCTGCTGTTCCCCGTTTAAAGGAAGTATCTGTCGAACGATCATTTCTGACTCCATATACAATATCAACTCCTTCAAGATATTTATCAACCATTTGATATATACAATTTGTATCATCTTGAAGATCTGCATCTATACTAATGCAGATATCTGTATTTACTACAGATAATCCTGCCATTAATGCTATTTGGTGTCCCT
This sequence comes from Actinobacillus lignieresii, assembly GCF_900444945.1. Taxonomy (NCBI): domain Bacteria; kingdom Pseudomonadati; phylum Pseudomonadota; class Gammaproteobacteria; order Pasteurellales; family Pasteurellaceae; genus Actinobacillus; species Actinobacillus lignieresii. The sequence continues at coordinate 1,594,008 of NZ_UFRM01000001.1, forward strand.
TATTTCTAGATAATTTTATCCCTTTTACTAAAGTACTACTTTCAGCTGATAGCTCTATCTGCTTCCATGTATCATCTTTAGAACCATCATCAACAAATAATAGACAGCTATCCGATGAGATTTTATTTTTGGAAATTAAATCATTCAAAATTATTGTTAATTCTGTTAAACAAAAGCTAAACACCTCACTTTCATTATAACAAGGTACGACAATCGTTAATGAAGGTATAATATTTTTATTCATTATTTCATCACCCATAATTTATTTAAAAAGAACCCTGAAACTGTATACATAGCCATTCCACATAATTGAGAAATATACATATATATTATATCTTGTGAAAAACTTAAAATAATAGAAATCGTAATAACATTTACCAAATAACATACACTACAGTTTAGTATAAATTTTATAAATCTTATTGTGGTTAGAGTAGTAGAAAAGGTAAACTTAGAATTAATTATAAAACTAACTATAATTCCAATGCTATACCCAATAACATTAGAAATATAAACATCCAATCCCCAATACATTAATATAAAAATAATAAACACTGTTATAACAGTATTTAATAACCCAACTAATATATACTTAGAAAACATTATTTAATATCTCTAATAACGCCATGCTCTAAATAAACATGTTTATTACATACTCGTTCTGCTAATTGATGATCATGCGTAGCCATTACTAAGATACCTGCTTTATCAACAAATTCCGTAAGACGTTTTTCTGCTTTATTTTTAAACTGTTCGTCCCCTACGCTCATCCATTCATCCATCAATAAAATTTCAGGATGTACACAAGTTGAGATTGAAAATGCTAATCGTAATACCATACCACTTGAATATGTTCGTACTGGCATATTGATAAAATCACCAAGTTCACTAAAATCAATAATTTCATCTACTAATTTTTCCGTATCTTTAGGCTTTAATCCTAAAAATAATCCTCGTAATTTAATATTCTCTAACCCAGAAGCCTCTCCATCCATACCCAACATAGAATCAAGCAAACTTGTAATTTTTCCTTGCACGCTAATTCTACCTGTCGTTGGAGCATATACACCTGATAAAACTCTCAATAAAGTTGTTTTACCTGAACCATTATGTCCAATTAGAGAAACTCTATCGCCTTGTTTAATATCTAAATTAATATTTTTCAATGCTTCAATTTCGGTATTATTATTGTTAGCAATAATCCGTCCCCCCGTTGCAGCATTTAATAAAGTTTGTTTAAATGAGCGTTGTTTCGCATCATAAATAGGAAATCTGACCGAAACATTTTCTAATTTAATATGCATATAGATTTCCTTATAACCAATAAGTAATTTTATTTCTTGTTTTTGCTAGTACAATAATTGAAATAACCCCTAAAATAATCGCACTTACAACAACAGTTAGCCATTCTACATTAGCAGGCATTACACCAAGCAGTGGTTTTCTCATTAAATCTAAATAAGTCGCAAAAATATTCCAAACAACAAATCCTTGACGCTCTACTGGTAGCTGTTCCATTCGCCAAATTATAGGGGTAATAAAAAATAGTAATGAGGTGATACTCGTTACCATTTGAGCCATATCTCTGTATCTTGCACAAAAAATAGAAATAAGTAGACTAATAAAAACAAGGTTAACTGTTACTAGAACTACTGCAGGCACTGATAATAAAATTAAGAGTGTAACATCTCTCCAAAGCACTAACATAATAATAGGGTATAGTATCATATTGTGAATTAACACAATTAATTGCCTATATACCACTCTTAATATAAAGATAGGTACGGGAATATAAGTCTGCTTCATAAAGTGAGCTGACTCAGCAAAAGTATGAACAGAATCATTTATTACGGAAGACATTAAAGCCCAAAAAATTAAACCCAATGCTAAATGAGGAATGAAGTCAGAGGGATCGAAATCAAAAAGTGAGCCATATAAAGGCCCCATAGCAGAAATAGTAACTGCCATGCTTAATGTAATCCAAATTGGACCTAATACAGAACGGCGATATCGCCCTAAAATGTCATACCATGCTAAAGTTCTCCATAAATCATGCTGTTTAGCTGATTCACTAAAATCTCTCACGGCAGCAAAAATACTCATTATATATTCCTTAATAACCTTTGAAGAAAAGTTCAATACGCTAATAGTATATTATAGCATTAAGACAGAATTAAATTTGTCCTTTTCAACAATTTACATTTAAAGATTGCTCATAATCTCTTATTGTTAGATAATAATTAAAATTTCTCCAAATTCTTAGATAGAGTATAAAATGAGCGATATTCAAATTCCTCTTATCTTTACCGACGCGGCGGCGAAGAAAGTTAAGAGTTTAATCGAGGGCGAGGATAACCCGAATCTTCGTTTACGAGTGTATATTACGGGGGGCGGTTGCAGTGGTTTCCAATATGGGTTTACCTTTGACGACCAAGTGAATGACGGTGATTTAACCATTGAGAACCAAAACGTTGGTTTAGTGGTTGATCCGATGAGCTTACAATACTTAATCGGTGGTACGGTGGATTATACCGAAGGTTTAGACGGTTCTCGCTTTGTAGTAAATAATCCGAATGCGACTTCAACCTGTGGCTGCGGTTCATCTTTTAGTATCTGAAAGATTTTTGTAAAAAAAGACTGCTTGTTTGCGATATTTCATCCAACAAGCGGTCTTTTTTTGTTTAGAATTTACTCTTATCCCAAGAAAATCCCTAAACTGAATAATAAATTGGTAATCAAAGCCAATCCTGCCATTTGTCCTAAAATCGGGCGTAATTCAATCGGATCTTTATGACGATAGACAAATAAGCCGTGTTTAGCAAGTAACGGGACGGCAAGTAAAAATAAGTAGCTATACCAATTCTGAAATTCACTCATTGCAAAAATCAGATAAGAAACGACCGCTAGCACTAATAACATCACGTGGTACACTCGTCCGTTTTGACTACCGATACGTACAATTAAGGTATTTTTACCGGCTTGTTTATCTTGGTTAATATCTCGTAAATTATTGATATTTAAGACGGCAACCGATAACAAACCACATCCAAAGGCAGGAATAAAAATCATTGCCGGAATACTATGAGCTTGTAAGTAGAACGTGCCGATTACCGCAACAAATCCAAAGAAAATTAGTACAAATAAATCGCCTAAGCCTAAATAGCCATAGGCTTTTTTGCCGACCGTATAGGTAATTGCCGCCACAATCGAAATAACGCCTAAACTAATAAACACTACGACATCTTGAATAGATTGATAAGCGTAAACCGTCAGCCCTACGCCGGCAATAAAGGATAAAATACTGAGTAAAATAACCGCATTTCTTAATTGCCCGCCGGTAATTGCCCCGTGCTGAATCGCTCGTAACGGTCCGATACGCTCTTTCGTGTCGGAGCCTTTGACATGATCGCCATAATCGTTGGCAAAATTAGACAGCACTTGTAATAAAATAGTGGTAATAAAAGCAAGTAACGTAGTGATTATATCGAAATGCCCTGCCCAATATGCCAATGCCGAGCCGACGATAATAGAGGCTAATGCTAAAGGCAATGTTCTTGGGCGAGCGGTAGTAAACCAAATTGAAAAAGCGGAATGTTTATCCATTAATCGTTTTCTTCCTGTTTTTGTTTGAACTGTTGAATCTCTTTCTGAACTTCTTCTAAAAGCCGCTGCTCACTCGGTAGATAGAGCTGATATTGACTCGCATAAATTTGTTGCTGATGTTCAGGCAGCGTAAATTTTACCACAGCATCGTTTTTATGCGTACAGAGTAAAATACCAATTGTTGGTGTTTCATGAGGGAGTTTTTCAATTCGATCAAAATAATTGACATACATCTGTAATTGCCCGATATCTTGATGCGTTAATTTATGTGTTTTGATTTCGACCAGCACAAAGCACTGCAATAAACGGTTATATAATACTAAATCAACAAAAAATTCATCGCCTTCAATATGTAATCGTTTTTGACGAGCCACAAAAGAAAAACCGTTGCCCAGTTCCAATAAGAAGTCTTGTAAATGAGTTAAAATGGCACTTTCCAAATCTTTTTCATAGTAAGCACTTTCTCGTTTCAGCCCGAGGAATTCCAATACAATCGGGTCTTTAATAATTTGTTTCGGATCATTAGGGATAATTTGATTTTTCGCCACGGCTAGAACGCTTTCTTTATCATTACTTAATAATAAACGTTCATAAAGGTTACTATAAATTTGGCGTTCAAGTTGTCGAGAAGACCAATTATTTTTTACTGTTTCCGCAATGTAGAATTCTCTCTTAACTTCATCCGGAATACTTAAAAGTAGCTTATATTGGGTCCAGTTTAATTGCGTCCGCAGTGCGGACACAATTGGGAATGTACGATAAAACTGACGATAACGTTCTAATTGTCTTTTAGAAAATCCACTGCCATATTCGGGTTCTAATTGTGCGGCAAGTGATTTAATTAAATATTTGCCATATTCGGCTCGTTCTTTTTCTTGTTGTTCTTCTTTAAATATACGTTCTCCGATATGCCAATACATAATGACTCGCTGAAAATCAACCGAACGAATCGCCTGCTCACGAGCCCGATGAATAATGGTTTTAATATCGCTAACAATAAGCTGATTTGCTAACATAATTGTCTCCTTTTAATTTTTTAATTATATTGTAAATAAATACAGTCCATGAGTTTACCACAATTAACCCTAAATCCTATCGGGATTATCCATAGCCCTTATGATGAAAAGTTCTCTGTGCCGCGCCAGCCGAATTTGGTGAAAGAAGGCAAAGGCATATTAAAACTGCTTCCGCCTTATAATTCGCCGGATGCGGTACGAGGTATCGAGCAATTCGGTCATTTGTGGCTTATTTTCCAATTTCATCAGATTCCCGAACGTGAATGGCATGCTACGGTGCGCCCGCCTCGTTTAGGCGGAAATGAACGTATCGGCGTTTTTGCCAGCCGAGCGACCCATCGTCCGAATCCGATCGGTTTATCCAAAGTAGCGTTGGAAAGTGTTGAGGTAAGAAACGGAGAAGTCTTGCTAAAACTAGGTAGTGTGGATTTGGTGAACGGTACGCCGATTTTAGATATCAAGCCTTATATTGCGTATGCAGACAGCGAACCTAATGCTCGTTCCGGTTTTGCGCAAACCCAACCTCCGGCAAAACTTGAAGTGGAATTTTCGGAGCAAGCGTTACAAACGGTCGAATTTTGCCGAAATTTTGCAACATTCGGTATTGAGCAACCGCTTACTTTTATTCGTCATGTGATTGAACAAGACCCACGCCCCGCTTATCAGCAAGGTAAGGCGACAGAACGTATCTACGGCATGAATCTGGCCGGATACAACATTCGTTGGCAAATTTGCACGAATAACGTCAATAAAGCTATCGTACTGGATATTGAAAATGAACTTAATCGGGAAATATCGTTCTAAGCAAACACTTTGAGCCATGCTCGTCATATCAAGGACATATCATGAAACTATCAAAAGCCTTTATTATCTTACCGCTGTTCATCGCAAACTTAGCGAGCGCTTCAGAAACTATAGCCGATAAGAATACCTCGGTAGGATCTTCTTTTGAATTTTCAACCGAAGTTCGTCGAGAAGTTGAAAAAGATTTAATGCAAGCAACCGTATTCAGCCGTAAAACCGGTAAATCTTTAGCCGACTTAAGAAAATCCGTTTCAAAAAATCTAAATCAAACCATAGAAAGCGTAAAGCAATACTCTACAATTCAATTGGAATCTGACGGTATAAGAAACGTCGTGAATTACTCGAATAACGGAAAAATTGACGGTTGGATTACCGAAGGGAGGATTCACTTAAAAAGTAAAGATTTTGAAGCTATGGCGAAAGTATTGGAAAATTTAAGCTCGGAAATGGCGATAGACGATATTTATTTTAGCGTTTCACCTGAAAAAATCGCTTCTTTGGAAGATGAAATGACTTTAGAAATTATCAAACAATTCCAACACAAAGCGGACGTAATTCAAAAAGGGTTAAAGCTGGACAAATACCGCTTAACTAACGTACGACTTGAAACGCCAAACGGTGAAGAAAGCTATTTTAACGCCAGACCGTTAGCCGCAATGGCAAAATCAGCCGATTCGTTTGAAAAAGAACGACTCCCTTTGGAAGCGGGTAAAGCAACTATTTCGGCGCGGGCAACCGGTCAAATCGTATTTGAGTAAATGCTATTTTACTCTCAGGTTCAAAAAGAATGTTTAATTTCCTCAAACTATTAAGCATTCTTGGAGATAAACTATCTTAACGGATAGTGATTGGAAAGCACTGGCACTTAAGTGCCATTTAATCTTTAATATTAAGGAAAAAAGAATGAAAAAATATTTTGCCGAATTTTTCGGTACGTTTTGGTTAGTTTTCGGCGGCTGCGGTAGTGCGGTTTTAGCGGCGGGTATTCCTGAGTTAGGCATCGGTTATGCCGGCGTATCATTGGCATTCGGTTTAACCGTATTAACGATGGCTTATGCGGTAGGTCATATTTCCGGCGGCCATTTTAATCCGGCGGTATCTATCGGTTTATTGGTCGGCGGTCGTTTTAACGCCAAAGACTTAGTGCCTTATATCGTTGCACAAGTTATCGGTGCAATTGCAGCGGCGGCGGTGTTATACACGATTGCTTCGGGCGTAGCAGGCTTTGATGTTACGGCAGGTTTTGCAAGCAACGGTTTTGCGGAACATTCGCCGCACGGTTATTCAATGGCTGCGGCATTAGTAATTGAAGTCGTATTAACCGCATTTTTCTTAATTATCATTATGGGTGCGACCGATAAACGTGCACCGGCCGGTTTTGCACCGATTGCGATCGGCTTAGGCTTAACGTTAATTCACTTAATTTCCATTCCGGTAACCAATACTTCGGTCAATCCGGCTCGTTCAACCGGTGTCGCCTTATTCCAAGGTTCTTGGGCGATTGAGCAATTATGGTTGTTCTGGGTCGCGCCGATTTTAGGTGCGATTATCGGCGCATTAGCCTATCGTTTTATTGCCGAAGAAAAATAGGCTCTAATCTCTTATAATACAGTGCCGTTTCGGCACTGTATATCGAACATCGGACAAATAGGATAAAAATGAAATCGCTATTCAAAATCTTTATCATAGCTACGTGTTGTAGTGTATTAAGCGGTTGTTTAGTGACTTCCGTAGTAGGCGGCGTAGTCGGTACCGCCGTTGATGTGGTGGATACGGTTACGCCGGATATTACCGATTAACTTTGCAAATTTCGTGCAAAATCAGACCGCTTGTTTTAACGAAGCGGTCATTTTATTTCTATTTTTTGCAAACCTTTTGCAAATCTACGATAAACCGCTACAATGAATCGTATTTTTACCTAAATAGAAAAAAGGAATCCTTAATGAAAATCGCAAAAAATGTTGTTCCAAGCATTGCTTACCAAGTTCGTACGCAAGACGGTGTGTTAGTTGATGAAGCGCCGGTAAACCAACCGTTAGAATATTTACACGGTCATAATAATCTTGTTGAAGGTTTAGAAAAAGCACTTGAAGGCAAAGCAGTAGGTGATGTTTTTGAAGTTCGCGTTAAACCGGAAGAAGGTTACGGCGAATACAATGAAAACATGGTTCAACGCGTACCGAAAGACGTCTTTATGGGTGTTGATGAATTAGAAGTCGGTATGCGTTTTATCGCAGATACCGATTTAGGTCCGTTACCGGTTGTTATCACTGAAGTGGACGGTGACGAAGTGGTGGTGGACGGTAACCATATGTTAGCCGGTCAAGAATTACTCTTCTCTGTTGAAGTGGTTGCAACCCGTGAAGCGACATTAGAAGAAATCGCACACGGTCATATTCATTCCGGTCATGAACACGAAGGTTGCTGCGGCGGTCACGGTGAAGAAGGCGGTTGCGGTTGTGGCGGTCACCACCACTAATTCTTTTTTATTTCATCATTGGCGCAAGCGTTATCGCTTGTGCCTTTTTAGTTTTTCTTTAAATAATAACCTGACGTATCCTTCAATACGCCGATATAAAAGCATAATAAAATACAGAGCAGTGTTATGAGCAATCCGACAATTCAATCCGGCACCGATTATCTGCGTGCTATCCTCAGTTCAAATATCTACGACCTAGCGCAAGTGACCCCGCTACAAAAAATGGAAAAACTCTCCGAGCGTTTAGGCAACCAAATTCTGATCAAACGTGAAGACCGCCAACCGGTACACAGCTTTAAACTGCGCGGTGCCTTTGCAATGATTTCAAACCTCTCGGCAAGCCAAAAAGCCGCCGGTGTGATTACCGCTTCGGCAGGTAACCATGCGCAAGGCGTGGCGCTTTCATCCAAACATTTAGGATTGCGCGCCTTAATCGTAATGCCGCAAAATACGCCGGCAATCAAAGTGGATGCGGTAAGAGGATTCGGCGGCGAAGTTTTACTGTTCGGCGCAAACTTTGACGAAGCCAAAGCTAAAGCCTTAGAACTTTCCGCCGAATTAGGCATGACCTTCGTACCGCCTTTCGATCATCCGATGGTAATCGCCGGTCAAGGCACCATCGGTATGGAATTGGTACAACAAAGATCCGATTTAGATTATGTATTCGTGCCGGTCGGCGGCGGCGGTTTAGCCGCAGGTATAGCGGTATTAATCAAACAAATTTTACCGAATGTCAAAGTAATTGCGGTCGAATCCAAAGATTCCGCTTGTTTGCAACATGCGTTAAAAGTCGGTAAGCCGGATAACTTGGAGCGAGTCGGCTTATTTGCGGACGGTATCGCGGTAAAACGAATCGGTGACGAAACTTTCCGTTTATGCCAGCAATATATCGATGAAGTGGTATTGGTCGATAACGACCAAATTTGTGCGGCGATGAAAGATATTTTTGAAAACGTACGTGCGGTTGCCGAGCCTTCCGGCGCGACGTCGTTAGCCGGCTTAAAAAAATATGTTAAAGAACATCAACTGGAAGGTAAAAACCTAGCTTGCGTACTTTCCGGCGCAAACTTAAATTTCCATACGTTACGTTATGTTTCGGAACGTTGTGAAATCGGTGAAAAACACGAAGCCCTCTTAGCGGTGACTATTCCGGAGAAAAAAGGCAGTTTCTTAAAATTCTGTGAGATTTTAGGTAATCGTGCGGTTACCGAATTTAACTATCGACACGCGGACGACAGTAAAGCCTGCATTTTCGTCGGCGTTCGTATTACCGGCAGTGTGGAAAAAGCGGACATTATCCGAGATTTACAGCAACACGGCTATGATCTGGTTGATCTTTCGGATGACGATATTGCAAAAACGCATATTCGTTATATGGTCGGCGGTCGTCCTAACACCATTTCCGCCGAACAGCTTTATAGTTTCGAATTTCCTGAGCAAAAAGGCGCATTATTAAAATTCCTACAAACGCTCACCGATTGGGATATTTCTTTATTCCATTACCGTGCGCACGGGGCGGATTACGGCGATATTCTCGCTGCGTTTACTTTAGATGAAAGCGATAAGCATCGCCTTAATCAGCATTTGGATCAACTTGGTTATCGTTACCAAAACGTAACGGATAGCCTTGCATATCAATACTTTTTAAAATAAATCGCAGGAATTATTGGTTAAATCGGCTGTCTAATCGGCAGTTTTCACTCTTCTTTTTTAAGGATCTAACAATGGCAGAACGTAAATATTTCGGTACGGACGGTGTACGAGGCAAAGTAGGACAATTTCCTATTACTCCCGATTTTGCATTAAAACTCGGTTGGGCGGCAGGTAAAATTTTGGCAACCCAAGGTACTAAACAAGTGCTAATCGGTAAAGATACCCGTATTTCAGGTTATATGTTGGAATCGGCATTAGAAGCGGGGCTTGCAGCGGCAGGTCTTTCCGCTGCATTTGTCGGTCCAATGCCGACTCCCGCAATCGCATATCTTACGCGTACTTTCCGTGCCGAAGCGGGTATTGTGATTTCCGCATCACATAACCCATATTACGATAATGGCATTAAATTCTTCTCAAGTGTCGGGGAAAAATTACCGGACGAAGTGGAAGAAGCAATCGAAGCGTTATTAGATCAACCGATGGATTGCGTTGAATCCGCGCAATTAGGTAAAGCCATGCGCATTAATGACGCAGCTGGTCGTTATATCGAATTCTGCAAAGGAACATTCCCGGCAAATGCCAGCCTGAAAGGTTATAAAATCGTGGTGGACTGTGCAAACGGCGCAACTTACCACATCGCACCGAATGTAATGCGTGAACTTGGTGCGGAAGTAATTGAAATCGGTACCAAGCCGGACGGTTTAAATATCAATGAAAAATGTGGTGCGACTGATATTAAAGCGTTACAAAAAGTGGTGGTTGAATCAGGTGCGGACGTCGGTCTGGCTTATGACGGTGACGGCGACCGCATTATGATGGTGGATCACTTAGGTAATAAAGTGGATGGCGACCAAATTCTGTTTATTATTGCGCGTGAGGCATTGCGTTCAGGTAAATTACACGGCGGTGTGGTCGGCACCTTGATGAGTAATATGGGCTTGGAAGTAGCGTTAAAACACTTGGCGATTCCGTTTACTCGTGCGAACGTCGGCGACCGTTACGTGCTTGAGCAGCTAAAAGAAAAAGGCTGGAAATTAGGCGGCGAAAACTCCGGTCATATTATCGTGTTAGATAAAAACACCACCGGTGACGGTATCATCGCTTCGCTTGAAGTGCTTGCCGCAATGGAAGCGCATAAAATGAGCTTAAATGATCTTGCGCGTGCCGTGCCGCTATTCCCGCAAGTGTTAATCAACGTCCGCTTTGAAGGCGGTAAAAATCCGTTGGAAAGCGATGCGGTTAAAGCAGTAGCGGCAGATGTGGAAAAACGTTTAGCCGGTAAAGGACGTATTCTTTTACGTAAGTCCGGCACCGAGCCGTTAATTCGTGTGATGGTGGAATGCGAAGACGGTGCGTTGGCACAAAGCTGTGCGGAAGAAATCGTCGAAGCGGTTAAAAGCAACTAACTGATGACAAGCGGTCGAATTTTTGCAAAAATTTGCGGAAATTCGACCGCTTTTCTTATCACTAACGACTGATGTTTGTACGATAACGAACAAAAGTATCGTGTTTACCTATATCTTAAAATAATACTAATTAAAAAGGATGGATTATGACCCAACAAGAAATGAAAAAAATTGCCGCTCAAGCTGCGCTTCAATTCGTCAAACCGGATACCATCGTGGGGGTGGGTAGCGGTTCTACCGTAAACTGTTTTATCGATGCGTTAGCCTCTATGAAAGATCAAATTAAAGGTGCGGTTGCCGCCTCCAAAGCGTCCGAAGAACGTTTACGTGCGATCGGCATCGAAGTATTCAATGCAAATGAAGTCAGCGAATTGGACGTTTATATCGACGGTGCGGATGAAATTACCCCTCAAGGCGCAATGATTAAAGGCGGCGGTGCGGCATTAACCCGAGAAAAAATCGTTAGCTCGCTGGCGAAAAAATTCGTTTGTATCGTGGACGGTTCAAAACAAGTGGACGTATTAGGCACAACCTTCCCGTTACCGGTCGAAGTGATCCCGATGGCACGTTCGTATGTCGCCCGTCAATTAGTGGCATTAGGCGGCTCGCCGGAATACCGTGAAGGCGTGGTCACCGATAACGGTAATGTAATTTTAGACGTGCATAATTTCCACATTATCGAACCGCTTAAAATGGAACATACCATCAATAACATCGCCGGTGTGGTCACTAACGGAATCTTTGCGCAACGCTATGCGAACGTAACCATTGTCGGTACGCCGGAAGGTGCGAAAATTATTGAATAAATTCGCTATTCACTATCTTAAAACACACGAAAATTTTTCTTGATTTGTTATGACGATAACTTCTATCAAATTCAAAAATTTTTCGTGTGTTTATCTTTATAAAATGGTAAAACAACAAAAGACAAGCACAACAGGAATCTAGTATGACAGTTCAAATTGATAAATCAAAAATTAAATTTCTCTTACTTGAAGGTGTACACCAAAATGCGTTAGATGTGTTACAAGCGGCAGGTTATACCAATATCGAATATCATAAAAAAGCGTTGGACGGCGAAGAATTAATTAATGCGATTAAAGATGCGCATTTCGTCGGCTTACGTTCTCGTACTTACCTAACCAAAGAAGTTCTCTCACACGCCAAAAACCTCGTGTCGATCGGTTGTTTTTGTATCGGTACCAACCAAGTCGATTTAAAAGAAGCGAAACGTCTCGGTATTCCGGTATTTAACGCACCGTTTTCAAATACACGTTCGGTAGCGGAATTAGTGTTAGCGGAAATTATTCTTTTGATGCGTCAAGTGCCGAAAGCGAATGCCGAAGTACATCGCGGTGTGTGGAACAAATCTGCTGCCGGCTCAAACGAAGTGCGCGGTAAAAAATTAGGGATTATCGGTTACGGTCATATCGGATCGCAATTAAGTGTGATGGCGGAATCTATCGGTATGCAGGTTTATTTTTACGATATCGAGAACAAACTGCCGTTAGGTAACGCACAACAAATTGCAAGCTTAAACGAGCTGCTTGCCGGCTGCGATGCGATTTCGCTACACGTACCGGAAAACGCCTCAACCAAAAATTTAATGAATGCGGATCGTATTGCGCAATTAAAAGAAGATTCGGTATTAATTAATGCCGCTCGCGGTACGGTGGTGGATATTGACGCTTTAGCGGCACGCTTAGCGCAAGGTACGTTACGTGGTGCGGCGATTGACGTATTCCCGGAAGAGCCGGCTTCAATCAATGATCCGTTTGAATCACCGCTACGCCAATTCGATAATGTGATTTTGACACCGCATATCGGCGGTTCAACCGCAGAAGCGCAAGCGAATATCGGTACGGAAGTGGCAAACAAATTCGTGAAATATGCGGATAACGGTTCAACCCTTTCCGCGGTGAACTTCCCTGAAGTATCATTACCGATTCTGCATAGCGATGCGAAACGCTTGTTACATATTCACGAAAACCGTCCGGGTATTTTAAATAAGATCAACCAAGTATTCGTCGATGGCAACGTGAATATCGCCGGTCAGTATCTACAAACCGATCCGAATATCGGTTATGTGGTTATTGATGTGGAATTGGACGATGCAAGCGAAGCGTTAGAACGCTTACAACAAATTGACGGCACAATCAAAGCCCGTGTGATTTCATAATATTTATACAAAATGACAAGCGGTGAAATTTGCAAAGTTTTATGCAAATTTCACCGCTTATTTTTTATCTGCCGATTATTTCAAGCACTGGCTGAATTCATCGGCAATCGCTTGTAAGAATTGCGAGTAAGCCGTTTGGCTTAATTCGATTTTCGCACCAAGCGGATCTAATTGTCCGACTTTAACTTGCGTACCTTTGCTGAGACTTTCAATCACTTTCGGGGTAAATTGAGGTTCAGCAAATAAACATTGCGCTTTATGAGCCGCAACATTTTTCTTAATTACGCTTAACGTTTTCGCCCCCGGCGCTACGCTCGGGTTAATCGTAAACGACCCTAATGAGGTTAATCCGTAAGCACGTTCGAAATAGCCGTAAGCATCATGGAAAGTATAATAACCTTTACCTTTTACTGCTGCTAATTGATTGCGAATTTGTTCGTTTTTAGCGATTAAATTTGCTTTAAATGTTGCAAGGTTTTCCGCAATTTTCGCTTTTTGTTCCGGTAATTGTGCGCTTAGACGTGCTGCGATTTGTTCCGCCGCGGCAAGGCTTGCTTCCGGTGAGAACCAAATATGCCAATCTTTATCATGGCTATGCCCTTCGTGATCATGGTGATGATCATGCCCTGCATGGTCGTGTTTATGATCGTCGTGATCATGTTCATGTTTTTCAGTCGCATCAACAATCGCTTTAATTGCCGGTACACCGTCTAAACTAAGCACTTTCTCTTTCGGTAATTTGTCGATACTTTTTTCTAAAAACGTTTCTAAATCTTCACCCACCCAAACTACGAGTTGCGCTGATTTTAACTGTTCTACGTCAGACGGTTTTAAACTGTAATCGTGCGGAGAAGCGGTCACCGGTAATAAAACCTTGCTTTCCGTTACGCCTTCCGTAATTGCGCTTGCAATAAAGCCTAACGGCTTTATCGTTGTGAGTACGTCTGCATTCGATACCGCAGTTGCTCCTAACATGGCTAACGCCAACGTAGTTTTTTTAAACATAGTATTCTCCTCTTAGAATAAAGTTGAGCGATTCTATCAAACTTTTATGAAATTATCATACACTTTCTCATAATTTTTTTATGGGTATTTTTCATTGATTGTTTTCTATATACTAGCGGTCGAATTTTTCTGATTTTTTACCTATATGAAATACAAAGATTTACGTGAATTTTTAACATTACTGGAAGGCCAAGGCGAACTGGTTCGTATAAAACAAGAGATCGATCCTTATCTTGAAATGGCGGAAATTTCCGACCGCACTTTACGTAAGGGCGGGCCGGCGATTTTATTTGAAAACCCGAAAGGCTACCGAATGCCGGTGCTGTGTAATTTATTCGGCACGCCGAAACGTGTCGCATTAGGTATGGGGCAAGAAGATACGCACGCCTTACGAGAGCTGGGGAAATTATTGGCGTTTCTCAAAGAGCCTGAGCCGCCGAAAGGTTTTAAAGAGCTGATCGGGCAATTACCGCAATGGAAACAAGTGCTGAATATGCCGAGCAAAGTCTTGGGTAAAGCGGATTGCCAACAAGTGGTATTAAGCGGCGATGAGGTGGATCTGTATAAATTACCGATTATGCATTGTCACCAAGGCGATGTCGCACCGCTTGTCACTTGGGGATTAACCATTACTCAAGGGCCTTATAAAAAACGCCAAAATCTTGGGATTTATCGCCAGCAGCTGATCGGCAAGAACAAGCTGATTATGCGTTGGTTATCGCATCGTGGCGGGGCGTTGGATTTCCATGAATGGAAGGAAACCAATCCGGATAAACCGTTTCCGGTTTCGGTCGCTATCGGTGCTGATCCGGCAACCATTTTAGCGGCGGTTACACCGATTCCCGATACCTTATCGGAATATGCGTTCGCCGGTTTATTACGCGGTCAGAAAACCGAGGTAACCAAGTCCATTAGTAATGATTTGGAAATACCGGCAAGTGCAGAAATTGTATTGGAGGGTTATATCGACCCGAATGAAACGGCACTGGAAGGCCCTTACGGTGATCATACCGGCTATTACAATGAACAAGAGTATTTTCCAGTATTTACCGTTACGCATATCACTATGCGTCGTGATGCGATTTATCACTCGACTTACACCGGTCGCCCGCCGGATGAACCGGCAGTTCTCGGCGAAGCGTTAAACGAAGTGTTTATTCCGATTTTGCAAAAGCAATTTCCGGAAATCGTGGACTTCTATCTACCGCCGGAAGGCTGTTCCTACCGCCTTGCAGTAGTGACGATAAAAAAACAATACGCCGGTCATGCAAAACGGGTGATGATGGGTGTTTGGTCGTTCCTTCGCCAGTTTATGTACACCAAATTTGTGATTGTTTGCGATGACGATGTAAACGCAAGAGACTGGAAAGACGTGATTTGGGCGATTACCACGCGTTGTGACCCGAGCCGAGATACCACCTTGATTGATCATACACCGATTGATTATTTGGATTTCGCTTCACCGATTGCGGGCTTGGGCTCAAAAATGGGCATTGACGCAACCAATAAATGGCCGGGCGAAACCAGCCGTGAATGGGGTACACCGATTAAAAAAGATCCGAATGTTGTTAAACGTGTTGATGAAATTTGGGATCAATTAGGGCTATAACTTTAACAATACGGTGAAAGATCTGCTGAAAATCACAAGAGCAAGCGGTTAAATTTCCTTAAAAATTTACCAAATAAAAACAGCTTATTTCAGCAGCTTTCGCCGTGTTTGATTTTTATTTTCTATTACCATTTATTAAAGGAGAACTTATGTTACTGGTAAATCTTACCTTTATTAGCTTTTTTATTGTCCGTTTGTATAGTTTGAGCATTTCGATTAGAAATGAGAAAGCACTTATCCAAAAAGGTGCTACGCAACACGGCAGTAAAAATTCAAAACTGTTATCTATTGTACATGTATTGTTCTATTTTTCTACATTATTTGAAGCGAATTATTTTGCTTATCATTGGGATTATCTCAGCACGATCGGTGCAATTACCTTATTTTTCGCCTATATTGCGCTCTTTTGGGTGATCAACGAATTAAAAGAAATTTGGACGGTAAAACTCTATATTTTACCAAACCATAAAATTAACACTTCAACCTTATTCAGAACGATTAAACACCCTAACTATTTCCTCAATATCATTCCGGAATTAATTGGCGTGGTGCTACTTTGTCATGCATGGAACACATTGATGTACTTATTCCCTATTTACCTCGTTGTGTTAGGTATTCGCATTTATCAAGAAGAAAAAGTGATGAAGCCGCTGTTTGAGCAGGTAAAATAAGTAAGGGGACGATATGTCCCCTCTCTTATCACGCTTTATTATCTATATGTAATAATCGATTACTCAGTTCATTTTTTTCTTCAAGTAATAAATTGCGGATAAAACGTATGAGAAATTCCGTGTTTTCATAAATGCCTTTAGCAAGATTATTATAGTTTGCTCGTACCAAGGCATTACGGAAATACCATGCATTTTCGGCAAAAATATCATTGGTTGCATTGAAGCCCAAAGTATGAAGATATTTGATAAAGAATACGGCGGTAGTTCTGGTATTTCCTTCTTCAAAACAGTGAATTTGCCATAATTGTGCGATAAATTGTGCCAAATGCTCAATAATTTGGTCGATTGATAGCCCTTTATAGCTGAATTTACGTTCTTGAGCTAAATCGTATTCTAAAGTTGCCAACAATTCGGAAGCCATGCCGTAAGTCACTGTAGCGCCGTCTAATACCCACTCTTTTTTCGTGATGTTATAAGTTCGCAATTGTCCGGCGTGTGGATAAATATCCTGAAACAGATATTTGTGAATGACTAAATATTGATTCGCATTGAATGAAAAAGCTGGCTCAGAGAGCAATTTGGCAATGCGTACCGAAACTTTATCCGCTTCTTCGGTACGATTTTCAATTTCTTTTGTCGGATTTGCTTGGTAATAACCTTCGATCCACTGTTCCGCAGTTTCAAACGAGATTTGGCCTTCAATATGTTTAATCGCCGTTTCTCGTAAATAGGGAGAAGGTTTTAGCCCATCGACATCTTGTAAACCAATAGCGGTTTGCCAAGCATAGCTTTTCTCTCGTTTGGAAGGTTCGAGATGGCGGATATATTCAGCGAAGGGATCTTGGGTCATATCAGGATTCTCATAAGTTTGAATAGCGATATTTTAATTGGAACAAGAGTAAAGACAAGCGGTTAAATTTGCAAAATTTTCTGCAAATTTGACCGCTTGCTTTTATGGTTTAATTACTCATTCTCGGCTTGGATATGATCTGGGGCTAAATCGTAGCCGTCTTTCGGTTTACGTTGATATTCCGGATTAAGTAACTGATTGATTTCGTACCAAGGCACGGTCAGGCTGATCTCACCTTCAGCGAATGAACCTAACGCATACGGCGGATAAATAAATTTCACCCCATCATCGGTAAACAGGAAATCTTCCGAAACGTAAAAGTCTTGTTTCGGCGTAAATGTTTCGCGCTTACCGTTTACATCCGGTAGAGTACGTTGTTCATAATAACCCCACAACATAGCGAATAATTCCACTTGTTTTGCCGGCGAAAGTAAATCATCCAGTAAAATAATCCGTTTTTTGTTCACATCGACATTAAAATACTTGGTATGGTAATTGTTATGTGCACCGCCGCTGTATTCGTCATAGTTTTGGAAAAAAGTCACGATATTATGACGTTGTCCTAAATAAATGGTTTCGGCGGTGCGGGAAATGCCGAGTGTCATTCCTTCTTTTAAAGTTTCTAAACTTTCCTGATAATCTTTTTCTAATACCGTTTTCAACTGATTTAACTCGTCACCGGTTATTGCATTGCGATCAATTTTACTGTCGGCATCCGCCGTAACAGGCTGGTAGCTGATTAAAATCTGTTTCGCCAATAAATTATCCAACCATTCAAAACCGGTTTTAGCAAGACTGACAAAATAATATTGTTCGGCGGAAAGAATCGCTTGTTCTTGCTTGGCTTGCGACTTGAATTTTACTCGTTCGGTTTTGGCAAAAAACGGATAGATTTCAACATTTAATGCAGGAAAAGAAGCTAATGCGGAATCCGCTTTTCCCGCAATCGATTGCCGAAAAGCGGTCAATTCTTGCTGAGATTTTGCAAGTTGTTCATCTAATTGGATAATTTTTTGTTCCGCTTGTTGTAATTTCTCGGTTAATGCCTGCGTATTTTTATCATCACAAGCGGACAGTACGAATATCCCTGAAAACAGTAGCGCAAGTGCCGTTTTGTTCATCATAAACTCCTTAATTAAAGCGGTTAAATTACCGACAAAAATAACAAAAACACCATAAATTGCAATCATTTTCCTATTTTTCACGCAGCCGAACCTACGATATTTACCTTGCCTATTACAGGGTTAAAATGCGATAATAAAACGCTTTTTTGTCCGGCGAAATTGTCGGACTATTTGCAAAAAACAATGAAAAAAGCACCGCTTGCCAATCAGCAAATACGCAAGTCTAAGTGATTGATTTTGCAGTTCGTTCGAGACAAGAAAAATGAAACGTAAGACAAAAACGTCACCTTGAGCCGGCTTAATTAAAACCTACTTTCGACAGTCGGGAGACTGCCCCTCAAATCCGAGAAGAATACACAGGTATTCTATGTAACAAAATGGATTTAACTTTGCGCATTACTGCCATATAAAAGGACGTTTAATTCTGCCGGCAATCTAAAAACAAAAATGAAAAATGAGAACACAAAATGAAAAGAATGTTAATCAACGCAACGCAAAAAGAAGAGTTGCGTGTTGCGCTCGTTGACGGGCAACGTTTATTCGATTTAGATATCGAAAGCCCGGGACACGAACAAAAAAAATCCAATATCTACAAAGGGAAAATTACCCGTATCGAGCCAAGTCTTGAAGCCGCATTCGTAGATTACGGTGCGGAACGTCACGGTTTCCTTCCGTTAAAAGAAATCTCTCGCGAATACTTCCCTGCGGATTACGTATTCAACGGTCGCCCGAATATCAAAGATATTATCAAAGAAGGGCAAGAAGTGATCGTGCAAGTGAGTAAAGAAGAACGCGGCAATAAAGGCGCTGCGCTCACCACATTTATCTCGCTTGCCGGTAGTTATTTAGTGTTAATGCCAAATAACCCGCGTGCGGGCGGTATTTCTCGCCGCATCGAAGGCGACGAACGCTTGGAATTAAAAGAAGCGTTAGATTGCTTGGACGTGCCGGAAGACGTCGGTTTAATCGTACGTACTGCCGGTGTGGGTAAATCGCCGGAAGAACTTCAATGGGACTTAAAAGTTCTGTTACATCATTGGGAAGCGATCAAAAAAGCAGCGGAATCTCGTCCTGCACCATTCCTTATCCATCAAGAAAGTGATGTGATTGTGCGTGCGATCCGTGATTACCTCCGCCGTGATATCGGTGAAATCTTAATTGATAACAAAAAGATCTTCGAAAAAGCAAAAAATCATATTCGTTTAGTGCGCCCTGATTTTATTAATCGTGTGCGTTTATACGAAGGCGAAGTGCCGCTATTCAGCCATTATCAAATCGAATCGCAAATCGAATCGGCGTTCCAACGTGAAGTGCGTTTACCGTCCGGTGGTTCAATCGTTATCGACGTGACCGAAGCATTAACGGCGATTGACATTAACTCGTCACGCTCAACCCGCGGCGGCGATATCGAAGAAACTGCGTTAAATACCAACTTAGAAGCGGCGGACGAAATCGCACGTCAATTACGTTTACGCGACTTAGGCGGTTTGATTGTCATCGATTTTATCGATATGACTCCGGTTCGTCACCAACGCGAAGTGGAAAACCGTATCCGTGAAGCGACACGCCAAGATCGTGCACGTATTCAGTTCAGTCGTATTTCACGTTTCGGCTTATTAGAAATGAGCCGTCAGCGTTTAAGCCCGTCACTCAGCGAAGCATCAAGCCATGTATGTCCTCGTTGCCAAGGTACGGGTAAAGTACGTGATAACGAATCTATCGCACTTTCAATTTTACGTTTATTGGAAGAAGAGGCGATCAAAGAAAATACCGCACAAGTTCACACCATCGTGCCGGTACAAATTGCCTCTTACTTACTCAACGAAAAACGTAAAGCGATTTCAAGTATTGAGAAACGCCACGATGTACAAGTGGTGGTTGTACCGACAGAAAGCATGGAAACACCGCATTTCAGCGTCTATCGTTTACGTGAAAACGAAGTGCTACCGACACTGAGTTATGATTTAGCGAAGCATTATCATGATCGTGAAGAAGATACTCAACTAAATACACATACAGTTTCAGAAGAAGTATTAGTAACACGTAATGAGCCGGTTATTACGGTGGAATCCGTATTACAAAGTTCCGAGTTAAATCTTCAACCGGCACCGACACCGGTAGAGCCGGCAAAACCTTCGCTCCTAAGTCGCTTAATTGCAAAAGTGAAAAGTTTCTTCGTACCTGAAGAAAAAGCGGAAGAAAAACCGAAGCCGAAAGCACGTAACCAGCGTGATCGTCGTAATCGTCGCGAACGTCCGAATCGTGCTGATCGTCAAGAGCGCAAACAAACGCAAGCGCAAGACGAGCAAAAAGCGCAACGTCAGGAACGTAATCAAGAACGTAATGAGGCGAAAAAAGCGCGCCGCCAAGTAGTTGAAGAAGTTGCCGGTGTTCAAGAAACACAAACGGAACAACGTTCGAACAAAGACAACGCGACGACAGAACGCCGCCAACGTCGTGATTTACGTAAAAAAGTACGCGTAGAAAACGTTGAAGCATCGGTTGCCACCACTGAGCCGAGTACGCAACCGATTGAAGAAAAAGTGCAAAATATCGCGCAAATTCAACCGCTTGTCGCACAAGAAACTCAACCTGAAACAGTTAATGAAGAACGTCAAGATGTTCGTGAAAACGGTCGTCAGCGTCGTCTTCCTCGTCATCTTCGCGTAGGTAACCAACGCCGTCGAGACAACAATAACCGTAAAGAAAATGTTGTGGCGGCAATGCCTTTAGCGGCGGCGGTTGCATCGCCGGAAATGGCAAGCGGTAAGATTTGGGTGAAATTCAGCGAACCGGTTTCTACAAATAAACCGAATAGCAAAGCGGAAGAAAAACCACGTTTCTTATCGGTAGATGAAATGCTTGAGCAACAAACTACGGAAGTAAACGAACCGATTGTAGAAAGCAATATCGAGAACAATAGCGCAAGTTCCGTTGCGCCGGTTGTCGGCTTTATTAAACAGCAATCGGATCGTGATTTGGTTAAAGAAAACAAAGCGCGTTTACACTATCAGGTTGAAGAAAACGAACAAGCGGACGAACAACTGGTTGAAAAAGCAATGGCAAAACACGTTGCGCCGTTAGGCGGTTTTGTTTCTCAACATTCTGATCGTGATCTTGTTAAAGAGAAGAACGAACGAGTACAAAAATTCCAAGCGCAAGCGACACAAGCCCCGGCAATTGGAAATGCTACGGCGGAAGCTATTAGCGTGCCGGTTTCCAATTACCAAAGCGACTATAACTTTAACGGTCGTTTAGGTACATTCTCTCGAGTAATGCACACTAAAGCCGAAATGACGGTTGCTTCTGCGCCGGAAAAAGCGTTGGAAACAGTTACGGTAAACGAATGGACTCAATCAAAATACTATTTCTACGGAAAAGGTTTTGGCGGACATTCAAGTGCGGTGAGCCATGTTCACTCCGCCCCTCGTGTTGCCAATACGGATCATGAATAACAGATAATCTTTTGGATCGAAAGCCGATTGAAACTTCAATCGGCTTTTTTCATCAAAAAGCAATATTTTCGGAAACTTATTTTATAAACTGTGTTCTAAGTACTATGAGCGTGCTTGATTTAAAGTAGGCATTATTAATTTTTTACATAAGGAAACAAAAATGAAAAAATCTCTATTAGCATTAGTATTAGGTGCAACATTAACATTAGCGGCTTGTGATCAAGCTAACCAAGCGAAAGATGCAGCTGCAGCTAAAATGGAAGACGCTAAAGCTGCAACTCAAGACGCTGCTAAAGCAATGGCTGACAAAGCAACCGAAATGAAAGATGCGGCTGCAACTAAAATGGAAGACGCTAAAGCTATGACGCAAGACGCTGCTAAAGCAATGGCTGATAAAGCAACCGAAATGAAAGATGCAGCGGCAACTAAAATGGAAGACGCTAAGGCTATGACGCAAGACGCTGCTAAAGCAATGGCTGATAAAGCAACCGAAATGAAAGATACGGCTGCAACTAAAATGGAAGACGCTAAAGCTATGACGCAAGATGCTGCTAAAGCAATGGCTGATAAAGCAACTGAAATGAAAGATGCGGCTGCAACTAAAATGGAGGCAGGCGCTGAAGCGGTAAAAGAAAAAGCGGCTGAAGTAAAACAAGCAGTTGAAACTAAATAATTCTTGCTAAGGTATCTCCAAACCAAAGCAAAAAGCCCGCAAAAAATTGCGGGCTTTCTTTTAGCTATAAAACAACTGCTAGATAATACAGATAAAAAAGCGGTCAAATTTGACCGCTTTTTTACTACTTACTTCGATCAAAGATTTTCAATCGCTTGGTATTGCGTTTGAAGTTTCTCTAAACCGTTTTGGTACTCTTGCATTTTTTCACGCTCTTTAGCAATGACTGCTTCTGGTGCTTTTGCCACAAAGGCTTCGTTGCTGAGTTTGTTTTCAATGCGAGTGATTTCACCACGCATTTTCTCGATTTCTTTGGTTAATCGAGCAAGCTCTGCTTCTTTGTTGATAAAGCCAGCCATTGGGATAAGCACTTCCACATTACCGACTAATTTCGCGACTGAAAGCGGTGCATTTTCGTCCGCACTTAGCACTTGTACGCTATCTAATTTCGCCATTGCTTTTAACAAGCGGTCATTTTCCGCAAGAATTTTGCGTTGCTCGTCAGATACGTTGCGAACAAGGAATTCTAAGCCTTTGCTTGGTGCAATGTTGCTTTCCGCACGGATATTACGCACAGCGATGATTAACTCTTTAATCCAGCCGATTTGCGCTTCCGCCGCTTCGTCTAATTCGCTTTCCACGACTTTCGGGAACGGTTGTAACATAATGGTATCAGCGTCAATGCCCGCAAAACCTTTCACTTTCTGCCAAATTTCTTCGGTGATGAACGGCATAATCGGGTGTGCTAAACGTAATAATTTTTCAAGTACGCGTACGAGCGTTTGGCTTGCACCACGTTTTTGTGCTTCAGTACCGTTTGCGAATACCGGTTTAGTGAGTTCTAAGTACCAGTCGCAGAACTCATTCCATGTGAAGTCGTAAATGGCATTTGCCGCTAAGTCGAAACGATATTGGCTTAATGCCTCACGGAATGTACCAACTGTGCGGTTGAACGTAGATTCAATCCAGCGATCCGCTAAACTGTATTCTACTTCGCCTGCTGATAAGTCCAGTTTGTCATTGGTTAATACGAAACGGCTTGCATTCCACAATTTGTTGCAGAAGTTGCGGTAGCCTTCTAAGCGTTTCATATCCCAGTTGATGTCACGACCGTTGCTCGCTAATGCAGCAAGCGTGAAACGCAATGCGTCCGTACCGTGAGCAGCAATACCGTTTTCGAACTCTTTGCGAGTTGCTTTAGCAATTTTTTCCGCAAGTTGTGGTTGCATCATATTGCCGGTACGTTTTTCGAGTAAATCTTCAAGGGAGATACCGTCAATCATATCGATCGGGTCAAGTACGTTACCCTTAGACTTCGACATTTTTTGACCTTGTTCGTCACGGATCAAACCGGTTACATATACGGTTTTGAACGGAACTTGCGGTTTGCCGTTTTCATCTTTCACAAAGTGCATTGTGAACATAATCATACGCGCAACCCAGAAGAAAATGATGTCAAAACCAGTAATTAACACGTCAGTCGGGTGGAACATTTTCAGCTCTTTGGTTTGCTCCGGCCAACCTAAAGTTGAGAACGTCCACAAGCCTGATGAGAACCAAGTGTCTAGCACGTCTTCATCTTGTTTTAATGGTAAATCCGCTGGTAAGTTGTGTTTTGAACGCACTTCTTCTTCGCTACGAGCCACATACACATTGCCCGCTTCGTCATACCACGCAGGGATACGATGCCCCCACCATAATTGGCGAGAAATACACCAGTCTTGAATATCACGCATCCAAGAGAAGTAAAGGTTTTCGTATTGTTTTGGTACGAATTGAATTTCGCCGTCTTCCACCGCTTTGGTTGCTACTTCCGCAAGCGGTTTCACGCTCACATACCATTGGTCGGTTAGCATTGGCTCGATTGGCACGCCACCACGGTCACCGTAAGGCACTTTCAAATCGTGCGGTTTGATTTCGTCTAATAAACCTAACGCTTCAAAATCCGCCACTACTTTTTTGCGTGCAGCGAAACGCTCTAAGCTTTGATAATCCGCAGGAATTTTGGCTTCGTAAGTCGTTAACGGTTTACCGTCTGTGCCGATAATTTCCGCTTCGGCACGGATATCCGCATTCATCGTCATCACGTTTACCATTGGCAAGCTGTGACGTTTACCCACTTCATAGTCATTGAAGTCGTGTGCAGGGGTAATTTTCACTACACCTGTACCAAACTCACGATCAACGTATTCGTCTGCTACGATTGGAATTTCACGGTTTGCAAGCGGTAATACCACGGTTTTACCGATTAATGATTGATAACGTTCGTCTTCCGGGTGAACCGCTACCGCCGTATCACCAAGTACAGTTTCAGGACGAGTGGTCGCCACGACTAAATAATCTTTACCGTCTGCGGTTTTCGCACCGTTTGCTAACGGATAGCGGAAATGCCAAAGTGAACCTTTGCTCTCTTTGTTTTCCACTTCTAAATCTGAAATTGCGGTGTGAAGTTTCGGATCCCAGTTTACGAGGCGTTTACCACGGTAAATCAAGCCTTCTTCGTGTAAGCGAACGAACACTTCTTTTACCGCATTCGATAAGCCTTCGTCCATGGTGAAACGTTCACGATCCCAGTCGATTGAGTTGCCTAAACGACGCATTTGTTGGCTGATTGTACCGCCTGAATACGCTTTCCAATCCCAGATTTTGTTGATGAAAGCTTCACGTCCATAATCGTGGCGAGTTTTGCCTTCTTCCGCTGCGATTTTACGCTCTACCACCATTTGGGTTGCGATACCCGCATGGTCTGTACCGGTTTGCCAAAGGGTATTGTTACCTTCCATACGGTTGAAACGGATTAAAGTATCCATCAAAGTTTGTTGGAAAGCGTGCCCCATATGCAATGAACCGGTTACATTCGGCGGTGGAATTGCGATACAGTAACTTGGCAGTGAAGGATTCTCAGTCGGCTTAAAATAGCCCTGTTCTTCCCAGTGTTTATAAAGTGCTTGTTCAACCGCTGAAGAATCAAAGCGGTCTGCCATTTGGAGGTTTTTTGTCATTTATATATGTTCTCTTCGTACTAGATGTAAAATATTTTGTTATTTATTATTACGCCATTTATCTATGTAATATAATACTACACAATTTATTACTACCATAATGCAACAAACGATAAAAAAATCACCAATTTTCCACATAATAATTTTTCCTATTATGATTAATTTCTAAGTTATGAAACTACGAGTTAGTACACTCAAAAGCATATTTTTGAGCTTGCTGTTTAGACAATGCTAAGTAAGTGCCACTAGAATGAAATAATTGCGCTCTATCTTTTAATATATTAAACAGATAGTAATTCCTAAATGTTCCCGCTTGTGTTGCTCCAATAAAAATTTCTGTACTATCTGATAAATCATTTAGTAACATTCTATCGAATCTAAAATCCTGTAAATTATCCAATAAACATTTTTCAACACTATCTTGTTTTTCGGGTTGGAAAAAGTATCAGAATTGCTAAGAATTTATTCATTTTGGTTCTCTCTATTAAACTATTCTTAGCCCACGCACGGCAAGCCGTACGTGGTTACGATCAGCCTTCGGCTGAGTGAGCCACGCTGTGGCTCGGTTTTCAAATCTCTCCCACCCCCTCTTTGCTAAAGAGGGGGGTTGCCTTGTGGCAATGTGGAGATCGCTATTCTTTCTCTAAACTAGTCCCCCTCTTTAGTAAAGAGGGGATAGGGGAGATTTGTCCACCACCATATTCCAATGCGGTATGCTATTTTTCCTGTAAATCGCCGAAACAGCTTAAAATTTCCAGCCTTAGTGGGGCTGAACTATGTGTAACCTAGTACATGCTAGGACTTTCCAATGCTGTTTTGACTTCTTCACACCACTTCGGCAATTCCTCAACCCATTGCGTTAATTCATTTTCACTAAGGTGAAAAACTAAATTTGGGGCTTCGCCTGAATTGTCGTAGATAAATACTTCATCGCAAAGCGGTAAGATTTTGGTTAAATTTTGCAAACTGATGTTGTATCGATTTCGGATAGTTTCCTCATCAATAAAATGTCCGCCGCTTACGACTCTGGCTTTTACTCGGTCTATGTTAATCGAAACGCTATTCACGCAAACATAATTTAAGCGCACAAAAAAGCCATTTTCTTTCGCTGTTTTAATTCTCTGTAAAATGGAATTACCCGATAGCGTAGATTCCATAGAAAACGAAATTTGCTGCCTAATCGCAAATTTAAATAATTCAATCGCTTTCCTGCCTGTTGACTATCTACTGCACGGGGATTTTCAGGGCTAATTTGCATTGCGATATGGTCTGAATCAATCACAATCTGCACTGTATCTTTGTTAAAACCACGCAAGGTTGTTTTTCCTGCACCGTTTGTTCCGCAGTAGAAAATCGCTAAATTATTTTGCATATTCAATCACTTCTTCGTGTCCGTCAGGATAATGTCGAACAATATTTCCATTCGGTCGCTGAAATGTTAGCACTTCACGCTTTTTCTTATCGTCCATCCACGCCTTAAATTGAATTTGTAGTTGGCGTTGTTGTTCTTTAATTTGTTCAATTTTGGTCATTTTCTTTCTCCAAAATTTGTAGATTTTTGCGGAAATTTGACCGCTCTTTTTCCACGCACGGCAAGCCGTACGTGGTTAGGATCAGCCTTCGGCTGAGTGAGCCACGCTGTGGCTCTGTATTTTATCTAGCTTCCAGCCCTAGTGGGGCTGAATTATGCTTAATTAAAAACCATATCAAGATGAGGAATATTATCTTCTAAATAAATTCCGGAAGTCGCTGTGAACCCAAGGCTTTTATAAAATCCTTGTAAATAACTTTGCGCTTGGATTTTGATTGGTTTTACGGATTTCTCGGCAAATTCGACCGCTTGTAACATCAATTCACGAGCTAAACCTGCTCCACGATATTCTTTTGCCACCAATACTCGCCCGATTTTTATATAATCTTTGCAAGGGATTATGCGACAGTAAGCGGTCAAATTCTCATTATTCTTTGCAAATAAATGCGTGGCAATAAGATCTAACTCATCCACTTCCTGATAAGGACAATTTTGTTCCACTACAAACACGGCGGTACGTAACTTGTAAATTTCAAACAATTCTCTTGTAGATAATTGTGAAAAGGTTTTGCAATACCACATTTACGCTTGTTCCGTTTCCAATTGCCAACCCAATTGTCGGTACTGTTTGTAACGCTCGCGTGCCTGTACTTTTTCCGTTTCATTTGCCGGTACGAAGTCAATAATCTGATTAAAACTGTTGATAAAATCCGGTACGGCTGTTTGTAACGAAATCAATAAATCTCGGCGTTGTGCATTACGCTTGCCTTTCCATGAAATTTCTATCGGTGTAGCGTATTGCGTGACTTCGCCGGAAAGATTATGCGGCACAAACGAATCCGGATCTCTTGCCCATAACGCTTCGTCGATATTCAAGGCTTGCTGTTCGGTTTCGCAGGCAATCAGCACACGTTTACCCAAACGCCATGCATTCGCCGCCAAATCACACGCCATTGTCTCAGCGGCGGAAAGGTTTTCCCGTTCCGTCTGGCTTAACAGGTAAAATTTAACTTGTTTCATTGCCTAGCCCTGAATAGAAAAGAATACAAAAGAGTAAGATTTTATCCGAAAATGAGGAAAATTTGAAATGTAAGCGGTAAGTTTTACTCGTTTTTTTGCAAAACTTTCGTGAAAAATAACCGCTTATTAGGGAAAAGAATACCTTGATGGGTTGCAAGCTAAAATTGAACTTATTTTTCCGTCGTTAATCTAACGCAGCGACCGGCTATTTCAATCACGTTAGAATGATGTAGAATATAGTCTCCCTTAAACCTAACTTTAGAGGACTTTACCATGGGTTTATTTGATTTTGCAGCCAATATCGGCAAAAAACTTTTCAATAAAGAAGAAGAAGCGTCACAAGCGGTAACCGAACACTTAAACGAAGATAATCCGGGTGTCGAGAACGTTCAAGTTACCGTTGAAAACGGTGTGGCGAACTTAACCGGTATTGCGGCTACGGCGGCAGCGGTAGAAAAAGCGGTATTAATGGCAGGTAACATCGAAGGTATTTCGGAAGTGAAAATCGACGGTGTTCAAATTGCGAACGGCGAAGCGCTTGCCGGTGACGATGAGTTCTACGTGATTCAAAAAGGCGATACTTTATGGGAAATCGCAACCAAAGCGTACGGTAACGGTGCAAAATATAAAGCGATCGTTGAAGCGAACAAAGAAGTAATCAAAGACGAAAATAAAATCTTCCCGGGTCAAAAAATCCGTATTCCTAAAGGTTTATAATCGTTAAAGTCGGAAAGACAAAACAAACGATATTAATTGCAAAAAATCAGTAAGATTTAACCGCTTAACGGCTAAATTTTGCTGATTTTTTTAATTATTTATTGTTCGGAATCCTATTATCCCTCGACAGATCATTGACATAACGTTACAATGCACGTCTATTTCTGTATCTTTTATATACCCCCAACTTGAGGTTTAAGAATGTCAATTTCTATTGAAACTTTAGAAGGCTTACAACGCCGTGTAACGATTACCGTAGCTGCAGACAAAATCGAAGCGGCTTATAAAGAACAATTAAAAGGCTATGCGAAAAACGCTCGTGTAGACGGTTTCCGTAAAGGTAAAGTGCCGCACGCAATTATCGAACAACGTTTCGGTTTAGCGGCTCGCCAAGACGTATTATCCGATGAAATGCAACGTGCGTTCTTTGATGCGGTAATCGCAGAGAAAATCAACCTTGCAGGTCGTCCTACCCTCACACCGAACAACTACCAACCGGGTCAAGAATTCAGCTTCACAGCAACGTTTGAAGTATTCCCGGAAGTTGAATTAAAAGGTTTGGAAAACATCGAAGTTGAAAAACCGGTTGTAGAAATCACAGAAGCTGATTTAGACAAAATGATCGATGTTTTACGTAAACAACAAGCGACTTGGGCTGAATCTCAAGAAGCTGCGCAAGCGGAAGACCGTGTTGTAATCGACTTCGTCGGTTCTGTTGACGGTGAAGAGTTTGAAGGCGGTAAAGCGACAGACTTCACTTTAGCAATGGGTCAAGGTCGTATGATCCCTGGTTTCGAAGAAGGTATCGTTGGTCACAAAGCGGGCGAACAATTCGATATCGATGTCACTTTCCCTGAAGAATACCACGCTGAAAACTTAAAAGGTAAAGCGGCGAAATTCGCAATCACACTTAAGAAAGTAGAAAACATCGTATTACCTGAATTAACAGAAGAATTCGTGAAAAAATTCGGTGCGGCGAAAACCGTTGAAGAATTACGTGCGGAAATTAAGAAAAATATGCAACGTGAACTTAAAAATGCGGTAACCGCACGCGTTAAAAACCAAGTAATCAACGGCTTAATCGCACAAAACGATATTGAAGTACCGGCTGCAGCGGTAGCGGAAGAAGTGGACGTATTACGTCGTCAAGCAGTTCAACGATTCGGAGGTAAACCGGAAATGGCTGCACAATTACCGGCGGAATTATTCGAAGCGGATGCAAAACGTCGTGTTCAAGTAGGTTTATTACTTTCAACCGTAATCGGTACTAACGAATTAAAAGTTGATGAGAAACGTGTTGAAGAAACGATTGCTGAAATCGCTTCGGCTTACGAACAACCAGCTGAAGTTGTTGCTCACTATGCGAAAAACCGTCAATTAACCGAAAATATCCGTAACGTGGTATTAGAAGAACAAGCGGTTGAAGTAGTGCTTGCGAAAGCGAAAGTAACCGAAAAAGCGGCATCTTTTGACGAAGTAATGGCTCAACAAGCTCAAGGCTAATTCTCAAATAGAAAGCTCTCCGTTTCGGAGGGCTTTTAATTAGCATTTTACAAGCGGTTGATTTTAGGAAAAAATTTGCAAAAATTTCTCTAAAAATGACCGCTTTCTTTTTAACAAGAAGAGAATTTAGTCATGGATTTAACATTTACTCAACAGCTCCAGCAATTTATTGCGGCTCATCCTATTTTAATTTTTGCATGGGTTGCTTTAGTCGTTGCGGTTTTATTTAATTTTTATAAAGGCGTAACCAGCAAATATAAAATCGTTGAAAACGCCCAAGCGACGCAATTAGTCAATAAAGAAGAAGGTATTTTCCTCGATCTACGTTCGGAAGATGAATTCCGTGCAGGTCATATCGTTGAAAGTCACCATATTCTTCCAAGTGAAATCAAAGCAAATAATGTCCACCCGATCGAGAAGTATAAAGATCGTCCAGTTATCTTAGTCGATAGCAACGGTTTCTCCGCTGGCTCAAGTGCGGATTTACTTGCCAAACAAGGTTTCGCTAAAGTATATGTATTAAAAGAAGGTATTTTAGGCTGGAAAGCCGCTAATCTTCCGACGGTTAAAAAACATAAATAATTTAGATAAATTAAAGGAAATATTATGGCTGAAGAAAACCAAGTTGCCGCTCAAGAAGAAGCTCAAACTCCGTTCGAACTTCAAATTCAGCGCATCTATATCAAAGACGTTTCATTCGAAGCTCCGAATCTACCGACAATTTTCCATCAAGAGTGGAAACCTCAGTTAGGTTTTGAACTTGATACGGAAACCAAACAGTTAGATGAAGATCTTTATGAGGTGGTATTGCACATCAATGTTTCGACTACATTAGAAGATAGCGGCGATACCGCTTTCATCTGTGAAGTGAAACAAGCGGGCGTGTTCACGATTAAAGGCTTAGAAGGCATTCAATTGGCACACTGTCTAGCGTCACAATGCCCGAACGTGCTTTATCCTTACGCACGTGAATTAATTGCAAGCCTAGTTAATCGCGGTACCTTCCCTGCGTTAAATTTATCACCGGTAAACTTCGATGCGTTGTTTATGGATTACTTACAACGTCAAGAAGCGGAACAAAACGCGGAAGCACCTGCAGTAAACTAATCTCTTTTAAGGTATGCAAATTGCATACCTTTTCTTTTCTCCACCCAATTCATAACTCAAAACTTTGCATAGGTTTAAATAAGCATAATTGACGGATTTATCTCAAATGATATATTGAGCTTCATTATTTAGCAGCCTATACGAATGCTAATTTCAACATATTTCATCAGATAAGGACAATATAATGAGTGAAATGTATTCGGCGCCCGTTACGGTTTTAGGAGCCGGTTCTTACGGTACAGCTTTAGCAATCGCACTTGCACGTAACGGACATAAAACCTACCTATGGGGACATCAACCTGAAAAAATGGCGATATTAGCGGCTGAGCGTATGAATAACACTTTTTTGCCGGATATTGCTTTTCCCGACGCCTTAGAAATTGAAAGTGATTTGGTTCAAGCTATTGCAAAAGTAAGAGATATTTTAATTGTTGTGCCTAGCCATGTGTTTGCCGACGTATTAACCCAAATAAAGCCGCTACTAAATGCTCATCACCGCATTATGTGGGCAACCAAGGGGTTGGAACGTAATACCGGAAGACTATTACAAACCGTAGCGCAAGAAATTCTTGGCAATCAATATCCGTTAGCGGTACTTTCCGGCCCGACCTTTGCCAAGGAGTTGGCTCAAGGCTTACCGACAGCTATTGCATTGTCCTCAAATAACGACCGATTTGCCGATGAAATGCAACAACGTATCCATTGTTCTAAAGCATTCCGAGTTTATTTAAATAACGATATGATTGGCGTGCAATTAGGCGGTGCGATTAAGAATGTGATCGCAATCGGGGCGGGAATTTCCGACGGTATGGGATTCGGTGCCAATGCAAGAACGGCACTGATTACACGAGGTTTAGCGGAAATCAGTCGTTTAGGCGCATCACTCGGTGCCAATTCGAATACCTTTATGGGTATGGCGGGACTTGGCGATTTAGTACTTACCTGTACTGATAACCAATCACGCAATCGCCGTTTCGGCCTAATGCTCGGACAAGGAAAATCCACCGAACAAGCTATGGCGGAAATCGGGCAAGTGGTAGAAGGCTTCTACAACACGAAAGAGGCATATTTACTGGCGCAAAACCAAGGAGTGGAAATGCCGATTGTCGAACAAATTTACCAGATGTTATTCTGCGCTAAAAACGCACACGATGTTGCTACAAGTCTATTAGGGCGTGAGCGTAAAGGTGAATAAAGAGGTTTTACATGAACGAAAGTGAACTTAATCAAATTTGGAAAAATATCAGAGAAGAAGCGCAAGAACTAGTAGAAAATGAACCGATGCTTGCCAGCTTTTTCCATGCCACAATTCTAAAACATAGTAATTTAGGCGGATCATTAAGTTATATCTTAGCCAATAAATTGGCTAATCCGATTATGCCGGCAATTGCCTTAAAAGAAATTATTGAAGAGGCTTATCAAGCTAACCCGCAGATTATTGCCAGTGCCGCTTGTGATATTGAAGCGGTTCGTACTCGAGATCCGGCGGTAGATAAATGGACAACGCCTTTACTCTATTTAAAAGGTTATCATGCAATCCAAAGCTATCGTGTTACTCATTACCTTTGGCAACAAGGACGTAAAGCGTTAGCTATTTATTTACAAAATGAAATTTCCGTCGCATTTGACGTGGATATTCATCCGGCGGCTAAACTGGGTTGCGGTATTATGTTTGACCACGCAACGGGTATTGTAGTCGGTGAAACAGCGGTAATTGAAAATGATGTGTCGATTTTACAAGGCGTAACGCTTGGCGGTACCGGTAAAGAACACGGTGATCGCCATCCGAAAATTCGTGAAGGCGTAATGATTGGTGCCGGTGCGAAAATCTTAGGTAATATCGAAATCGGGCGCTATTCAAAAATCGGAGCGAATTCGGTCGTGTTACAGCCTGTGCCTGATCACGCAACCGCTGCAGGCGTACCGGCCCGAATTATCGGACAATCCTCCGTGCAAAAACCGGCTTTTGATATGAACCAATATTTTGAAGATATCGAAGGGACTTATGGGGACGGAATTTAGCCGTTAGCAAAATGTCATAAAAATCAGACCGTTTATTCACAACAAGCGGTCTTTTTCATTGCCTTTCTTATCCGTTTCTTATGATTTTCAGCATCTTTATCATAATCGGCATAACTAACCCATTACCTTAACACCCATCATAAAAAACAAAAAGGCGTGCCTTTCAACACGCCTTCTCTTTTAGCATTTCGCTTCAAATATTAAGCTAAAACTTAATTATTTGATGATTTTCGCTACAACGCCCGCACCTACTGTACGACCACCTTCACGAATCGCAAAACGTAAACCTTCGTCCATCGCGATTGGGTGAATTAAGCTCACTGTCATTTTGATGTTGTCGCCCGGCATTACCATCTCAACACCTTCCGGTAACTCGATTGTACCTGTTACGTCCGTTGTACGGAAGTAGAACTGTGGACGGTAACCTTTGAAGAATGGAGTATGACGACCACCTTCTTCTTTTGATAATACGTAAACTTCTGATTCGAAGTCTGTGTGCGGAGTGATTGTACCCGGTTTCGCTAATACTTGACCACGTTCGATTTCTTCACGTTTTGTACCACGTAATAAGGCACCAACGTTTTCACCCGCACGACCTTCGTCTAATAATTTACGGAACATCTCAACACCGGTTACGGTTGTTTTCGTAGTTTCTTTGATACCTACGATTTCAACTTCTTCACCTGATTTGATGATACCACGTTCAACACGGCCTGTTACTACTGTACCACGACCAGAAATCGAGAATACGTCTTCGATTGGTAATAAGAACGGTTTATCAATCGCACGCTCTGGTTCCGGAATATAAGTATCTAAGTGGTGTGCTAACTCAAGAATTTTTTCTTCCCACTCCGGCACGCCGTTTAACGCTTGTAACGCTGAACCACGTACGATTGGTGTGTCATCACCCGGGAAATCGTATTGAGAAAGAAGTTCACGCACTTCCATTTCTACTAATTCTAATAACTCTTCGTCATCTACCATGTCGCATTTGTTTAAGAATACGATGATGTATGGTACGCCTACTTGGCGACCTAATAAGATGTGCTCACGAGTTTGTGGCATCGGACCGTCTGTCGCTGCTACTACTAAGATTGCACCGTCCATTTGCGCCGCACCGGTAATCATGTTTTTAACATAGTCCGCGTGTCCCGGGCAGTCAACGTGTGCGTAGTGACGTGTTTCTGTATCGTACTCAACGTGTGATGTGTTGATGGTGATACCACGTGCTTTTTCTTCCGGTGCATTATCGATTTGGTCGAATGCACGAGCCGCACCACCGAAGTGTTTTGATAATACGGTAGTGATTGCTGCTGTTAAAGTTGTTTTACCATGGTCAACGTGGCCGATTGTACCCACGTTAACGTGCGGTTTTGTACGTTCAAATTTTTCTTTAGACACTTTGATAGCTTCCTAGAAATAAGCCTCCGCCCTATTGCCGAGGCTTTAGTTAAAAGATAAATTATTTAGCTTTACGAGCTTCAATAATTGCATTAGCAACGCTTGTCGGTGCTTCAGCGTATTTTAATGGTTCCATTGAGTAAGATGCACGACCTTGAGTTTGTGAACGTAAGTCTGTTGCATAACCGAACATTTCTGATAACGGTACTTCCGCATTGATCTTAACAACGAACTCATTCGCTTCTTGACCGTTAACCATCGCACGACGACGGCTTAAGTCACCGATTACATCACCCACGTAGTCTGGTGGAGTTTCCACTTCAACTTTCATGATTGGCTCAAGTAATACAGGGTTTGCACGACCGAACGCTGATTTAAACGCTAATGATGCAGCAAGTTTAAACGCTAATTCTGACGAGTCAACATCATGGTATGAACCGAAGTGTAAACGTACACCGACATCAACTACCGGATAACCCGCTAACGGACCTGATTTAAGTTGTTCTTGGATACCTTTATCAACCGCAGGGATAAATTCGCCAGGAATTACACCACCTTTGATCTCGTTCACGAATTCGTAACCAGGACCTTCCGGCTCTAATGGGTATAAGTCGATAACAACGTGACCGTACTGACCGCGACCACCAGATTGTTTTGCGTGTTTACCTTCAACATCGTTAACACGAGTGCGGATAGTTTCACGGTAAGATACTTGTGGTTTACCGATATTCGCTTCTACTTTGAACTCACGTTTCATACGGTCAACGATGATGTCTAAGTGTAACTCACCCATACCTGAAATGATCGTTTCGCCAGATTCTTCATCTGTGTGAACACGGAATGAAGGGTCTTCTTGTGCTAAACGACCTAAAGCTAAGCCCATTTTCTCTTGGTCAGCTTTAGTTTTTGGCTCAACCGCAACAGAGATTACCGGCTCAGGGAATTCCATACGCTCAAGGATGATTGGTGCGTCGATTGCACATAATGTGTCACCTGTACCAACATCTTTTAAGCCGATTGCCGCAGCGATATCGCCCGCACGAACTTCTTTGATCTCTTCACGTTTGTTTGCGTGCATCTGTACGATACGACCAAAACGTTCACGTTTTTGTTTTACTGAGTTGTAAACTGTATCACCAGAGTTGATTACACCTGAGTAAACACGGAAGAAGGTTAAGTTACCTACGAATGGGTCTGTTGCAATTTTGAATGCTAATGAAGCAAATGGCTCATCATCGCTTGCGTGACGCTCGCCTTCAGTCTCATCTTCATTGATACCTTTAATTGCAGGAATATCAGTTGGTGCCGGTAAGTAATCAATTACCGCATCAAGCATTGCTTGTACACCTTTGTTTTTGAATGCAGAACCACAGCATACAGGGATTACTTCACCTGCTAATACGCGTTGACGTAACGCTGCTTTGATTTCATCTTCAGTTAATTCTTCACCAGAGAAGAATTTTTCCATTAATTCTTCAGACGCTTCAGCTGCTGCTTCAACAAGCATCGCACGGTGTTCTTCACAAGCATCAAGCATCTCTGCCGGAATATCTTCGTAAGTGAAGGTCATACCTTGGTCGGCTTCGTTCCAGTTGATTGCTTTCATTTTGATTAAATCAACTACACCTTTGAAGCTGTCTTCTGCACCGATTGGAAGTTGTAATGCAACTGAGTTACCACCTAAGCGGGTTTTGATTTGCTCAACAACACGTAGGAAGTTTGCACCTGTACGGTCCATTTTGTTTACGAACGCAATACGTGGTACTTTATATTTGTTAGCTTGACGCCATACAGTTTCAGATTGTGGTTGAACACCACCTACTGCACAGTAAACCATTACCGCACCATCAAGTACACGCATTGAACGTTCTACTTCGATAGTAAAGTCAACGTGTCCTGGAGTATCGATAACGTTGATACGGTGTTGTGGATACTGTTGTGACATACCTGACCAGAATGCAGTTGTTGCAGCAGAAGTGATTGTAATACCATGCTCTTGTTCCTGTTCCATCCAGTCCATTGTTGCCGCACCATCGTGAACTTCACCGATCTTATGGCTTACACCTGTATAGAAAAGGATACGTTCAGAGGTCGTTGTTTTACCCGCGTCGATGTGCGCACTGATACCGATATTACGGTATCTTTCAATAGGGGTTTGACGAGCCATTTAATTATTACCTTTTTGGTTTAAATTGAAATTCTTAATAAGGGTAAGGCTTCACCGCAAACTGAGATGAAGCCTTCTATAAGCTTACTTAAACGATTACCAACGGAAGTGAGCAAACGCTTTGTTAGCTTCAGCCATACGGTGAACGTCTTCACGTTTCTTCACTGCTGAACCTTTGTTGTCTGCTGCATCTGATAATTC
The DNA here is from genome assembly GCF_900444945.1 of Actinobacillus lignieresii. NCBI lineage: Bacteria > Pseudomonadati > Pseudomonadota > Gammaproteobacteria > Pasteurellales > Pasteurellaceae > Actinobacillus > Actinobacillus lignieresii. Next base: position 1,631,206 of record NZ_UFRM01000001.1, read on the forward strand.
GTTAGCTAAACGTAATGCCATTGATTTGTCACCACGTTTACGTGCCGCTTCAACGATCCAACGCATCGCTAATGCGTTACGACGAGAAGGACGAACTTCAACCGGTACTTGGTAAGTAGAACCGCCAACACGACGAGATTTAACCTCTACTGTCGGACGTACGTTTTCTAACGCTGCTTCGAATGCTTCTAAAGCTTCTTTACCGGTACGTTGTGCTAAAGTTTCTAAAGCACCGTAAATAATTGATTCTGCTGTAGATTTTTTACCATCTACCATTAAAACATTAATAAATTTCGCAAGTAATTCTGAACCGAACTTCGGATCTGGAAGAATTTTGCGTGGTTCAATACTACGACGACGTGGCATTGGAAATTTCTCCGTATATTAAATCTTCAGGATATCCAAAACTCATCTAATCTGCCTTAAGGCATCTTAACTGGAGTTTATGGTTTAAATATTAAAATTTAGACGTTTGGCCTTACTCAACGGAGAACCATTAAGCTTTAGGACGTTTAACGCCGTATTTAGAACGACCTTGTTTACGATCTTTAACGCCTGCACAGTCAAGTGCACCACGTACAGTATGGTAACGAACACCCGGTAAGTCTTTAACACGACCACCACGGATTAATACAACACTGTGTTCTTGAAGGTTGTGACCTTCACCACCGATGTATGAAGTTACTTCAAAGCCATTTGTTAAACGAATACGGCACACTTTACGTAATGCTGAGTTCGGTTTTTTAGGTGTAGTAGTGTATACACGAGTACACACGCCACGTTTCTGCGGGCAAGCCTCTAATGCAGGAACGTTGCTTTTTACAACCTTTTTCACACGCGGTTTGCGTACTAATTGGTTGATAGTTGCCATTTAAAAGCTCCAGTTAAAATTATAAAAATAAAATTAAAAAATATCCTTTCAAAGACGAAAGGACGGTAAATTCTAGTGTTATACGGAGTAAAAGTCAAGCATCCGACAAGGGATAAATTGATTATTCCGTGATCAATGTTTCTAAGGTTTGCAAGACGCGATAAGGTAAAATATTCGCCATACCGTGTCCGGTTAAATAATGCTGATTTTTGCCGTAAGCGCCGATTAATTTCGGGTCGGTTGCACCGTATAAAATTACGTTTGGCTTATCCAATGCCGCCGCTAAGTGACTTAGTCCGGTATCAACCGACAATACGGCCTTCGCACCGGCAATTTGCTCGGCTAATTCGGTAAGTGATAATTTCGGTAATACCGTCACATTGGTATTCGCTTGCGCCAAACGTATCGCGCGAGCTTTCTCTTGTGCATTTCCCCATGGCAAGCGGACTTCAACGCCTTGTACGCTTAATTCTTGAATCACTTCTCGCCAATAGTCTTCTTTCCAATGCTTATCCGCTCGAGTTGTCGCATGAATCGCAAGTAAGTAAGCGGTTGAATTTCCCGATTTTTTTGTAAAATGCGAGGCAATGCCATAATCGCCCAATTCATCGGGAAGCGGATAATTCAGCGCGTTGGCAAATAACTTGCGAATTCGTTCTACAGCGTGTTGTCGGTAAGCGATATGAAACGCTTGATCATAAAACAGGCTGCTTAGCCCTTCTCGAGCGGAATGTTTGTCGTAACCGTATTTCGTTCCCTTTACCTGCTTGGTTACCAATACCGCACTTTTAATCAAGCCTTGCGCATCAATTACCGCATCATATTCTTTTGAGCGAAGTTGCTTTAGATAATGCTGCCATTCCAGCCAAGTTTGGCGTTTACACAGGTTCTTACGCCAACGGCGAATCGCTAACGGGATAACCTTATCTACCGCCGAATGCCAATGCGGAATTTCACTAAAATTTTCTTCCACCGCCCAATCGAATTGGATATTCGAAATCGCATTTTTAGCATCCGTTAATGCCGGTAAAGTATGAATCACATCCCCCATCGAGGACGTTTTTACAACTAACACTTTCATTTCTTTATCTTTCATAATAAATACGAACAAGCGGTCGAAATCTGCAAAATTTTTGCAAAAAATGACCGCTTGCAATTAGCCTAATAACGCGTCTAGTTTCTCAATTACCATTTCCGGCTGAATATCGATTAAGCTTTGGTGATAGCCTTCGGCGGCTTCGCCTTTACGAACTTTAATTAAACCGCCTTCAATTAAACGAATAATTACCGCTTTATCGGAAAGCGGCGGCGTATATTGCGGGCTGGTTGGCCCGTAAAGCGCAACTAACGGTTTGCCTAATGCGGCAGCAATGTGCATTAGCCCGGAGTCATTACTGACTACCGCACGACAATCGGCAATTAAATCAACCGCTTGATTTAAATCGGTTTGCCCCGCTAAATTAACGCAGTAGCGTTGTAAATCGGCCGCTAAACTTGCACGAATTTGCTCGCCGACTTCTTTATCTTTATTAGAGCCGAACAAATGTACCGCATAACCTTTTTCGATTAGCATTTCCGCTAATTTCGCATAATGATAATGTGGCCAACGTTTTGCCGGCCCGAATTCCGCCCCCGGGCAGAAGCCGATTGCCGGACGCTGTTCGGCATATTCAAACTGTTTAGCAAATTTCGCTTTGGTCGCAGTGATCTCAGCCTCTTGCATTTGTAAGTAAGGCACAGGCATCGGTAATGCTTTGGCATCGGGCACGGCATTTTTCTCAAAAGCCAGTGCGACATAACGCTGTACCATCATCGGATAATCTTGCTTGTTATTACGCAAATCATTTAACAAGAAATAGCGACTTTCGCCTTTCCAACCTCGGCGCACCGCAATTTTGGCAAATAGCGGAATAAATGCCGATTTAAGCGAATTAGGTAAAACAATAGCCATATCATATTGATTTTTTAACGATTTTCCTAACTGATAACGCTCGCATAAACGGAACGAACCATGCCCAATCGGCATCGAAATCGCTTTGCGTACCTCAGGCATTCGAGCAAGCAGCGGACGACACCAATCCGGCGCCATCACGTCAATTTGGCAATTCGGATATTGAATTTTGAGTTGTTGATACAGTGCGTGCGACATCATCATATCGCCGACCCAAGACGGGCCAATAATTAAGATATTCATTAAATCCTTTTCCCTAAAATAACAAGCGGTCATTTTTACCTAGAAACTTGCAAAAATCTAAGTAAATTTAACCGCTTATCGTTATTTGGCTTTACAGTCGCTTGCCAATATATTGCCGCTGTTATCAGAAAGTACGGCGATTCCGTCCAGTCCTTCAAACCACGTCCAACGAATATTGTTATATTTTTTGCCGCCGACTTTGGCTACGACCGGTGACAACGTATGTTTAGCATTACCGTACGTTAAAGCAATAGCTTGATTGGCATTTGTTCTGCGCTTACTTTTCGTATCTTTTTTCGGTTGGTAACGTTGAACTTTAATAACCACATCGTCTTTGCAAAGAAACTCGGTTGCCGTTTGGCTTTTTACCACACTAATTTTTTCCGTCGGTTTTATTGCGGTAGGCACAAGTTTATTTACAAATTGTACTCGTTGCACCTGTTCGACCGGCGCTTCCAACGGCTTACAGCCTACCACAGCCAACATACTTATTGAGCATATAACCGCAATTTTCTTTTTAATTAAAAAAGGCACCTCAATAGACCTCTCTTTCTCCTAATATTAAAAGAAAAAGAGCAACGGCTATAGCGTTGCTCTGTGATATATCTTATTTAAAGCTATAGCTGCCATCCGCTTGACGAGTAAACTTACCGCCGGAACCGATATTCATTTCGACTACGCGGTTGTTCTTATCCAAACGAACCGTAATGCGTTCTCCGACTTTGAGGTTACTTACTACATTGTTTACCTTACTCATTGCGTTTACATCCGAAATATTTAACTTATTATCACGGAATACTTGCATTAATGAAGTGCTTTTCGGTACAGTTAAGGTTTTGCTTGAAACGACGCCGACGCTTGTCGTAGCAGGTTTCGCTACTTTAGCGGTCGCTTTTTCTACCGGTTTTCCTTGCTCCACATTCTTCACTAATTGATCTAACTGAGCGTTTTTAGCTTTCTTCGCATTAAACTCATCGGCGGTCATTGCCTTCACTTTAGGTTGCTTAGACTCAACTTTTTTATTATCCGCCTTATTTTCCGATTGGTGAATCACACTACCTTGAGTTTTCGGCTTAGTAACTTCCGCTTGAACGACAGGCTTATTTACAACCGGCGCCGTTTCGGTAGGCGCGGAATTATTTGCCGCAGGCATAGTAGTTTCAGCCGTAGGCGCTGTTTCTGCCGGCATATTTGTCGCTACCGTTCCCGTCAGTTCTGTCGCCGCTTGTTGTGTTTGCTGTGCTGCTTGTTGCTGTGCTAATGCTGCTTCCTGTTCGGCTTTTGCTTGCGCTTCGGCACGTTTCGCTTCTTCTTCATCAACCGGTCGGAACTCAATCGGTAATGAACCGCCTTGCTGAGCTTGTAATTCTTCTACGGTTTCCGGTGCGCTCGGTTTTAACCAAAAGAAGATACCGGCTAAAACGGCCGCCAGCCCGGCAACAAGCCCTAAACGACGGAATTTGGACGGTACTTTTGCCATTGGCGTTTCCGGTTTTTCCGTATTCGATACGGGAATCACACGTTCCATATTATTCGTATTCATAGTCGGTTTTTCCTCTGTTACCGTTTTCTCAACTTTCACAGCTTCCGCTTTGTGTCTTTCCGCTTTGTCTTCGACAGGAGAGAATGTAAAACCGGCATTTTTAGCGGTCGATTTTAATTCGTTAGCTTCCGAAGCGATCACTTTATTTACCGGTTCCGCATCTTTAATCGTATCTGTAGTACCGTTATCTACATTAGTCGATAGTTTTGATTCATTTTTCACTAGTTGAGTTTCCTCGATTGATTTTAATGTGGTCGTTTCATCAACCGGACGTGTCATCGTAGGCGTAAAAGTATAACTAGGCACTTTGGTCGAATGTAACGATACTTTAGCATTTACGGCACTTTTTTCAGTAATGTCCGAATTAATTTGTTCTGCAACTTGTTCCGCCGAATTTACAGTATTTGCTGACGGCTCGCCGAATGTCGGCTCTTTACGGAGATGATTATGTGACATTTAGATATCCAAATATTAGAGTAAAAATAAAACTAAATAAATTTGTTATATTTTAAAGTATTTCCGCTCAATCAGCACACGCTTTTTAGAAAATTTCTCTTAATAAATAAGAATAATAGCGAAATTACTTACCCGTTCTATCCGAATCGCAAATAAAAGCTCAATTTCTCCGTTTATTTTATGACAACAAATTTTATTACTTTCTCGATCCTGATCGCAAAAATATGCCGCTTAAATTGATCAAGACGGTTCTCGCCTGTAAATTGAGCTAAAAATATGATTACTTAAAGGAGAACTTTTATGAAAAAATTTACCCGATTTAGTATTAGCTTCATCATTGCATTGTTATCCGCCAATTCAATCGCAAAGCCTAATAATCCGCTCGTTTCCGAACCGACTCCCGTAGTTCAACAAATGACAACAACGAACAAAACTGCCGATAAACAAAATCAAGTGAATATCAATACGGCGGATGCGGCGGAAATTAAATCCAAACTGGTGGGAATCGGTGAGAAAAAAGCACAAGCGATTGTCGATTACCGCACTAAAAACGGTGCTTTTATTACGATAGAACAACTAACGGAAGTCTCCGGAATCGGTAAAGCGACACTAGAGAAAAATCGCGAACGCATCACGCTAGAATAAAAAAATCCGCTGAGCCGACCGTCAATACTCATACTCTCTTATTAATTTTATCGTTCGGCTCAGTCCCTTCTATAACTATTAGGTAATTCACTTTTCTTTCTGTTATACTTCGCGCCTATTTCTGTAATTGAATAAAAAGGATACAACCTAATGTCTTTAAAGCCATACGCTACTCCGACTTATTGGCAACGAGTGAAAGTCGCATTTCAATATATCTTCCCGCAATTACCCGTTACGCGCTTAGCCGGCTGGCTGGCAGAACAAAAATGGGGTGCAGTAACTCACTTTATTATTCGTACATTTGCTAAACAATATAAAGTGAACTTATCGGAGGCGCAAAAAAGCAACGCTTCGGACTACGCAACTTTTAATGAATTCTTTATTCGTCCGCTAAAAGAAAACGCTCGCCCGATCAATCAAGACGCACAAGCACTTTGCTTACCGGCAGACGGTAAAGTAAGTGAATCGGGCAAAATTGAAGACGATCGTTTACTACAAGCTAAAGGTCATTTTTTCACGCTTGAGACTTTATTAGCGAACGATCAAGAAATGGCAAATAAATTTAAAGACGGTCATTTTATTACCACTTATTTATCGCCGCGCGATTACCACCGCGTACATATGCCGTGCGATGCGACATTACGCAAAATGATTTACGTACCGGGCGAATTGTTCTCGGTCAATCCGTTCTTAGCCGAACACGTGCCGAATTTATTTGCACGTAACGAACGTGTGATTTGTGAGTTTGAAACCGAATTCGGACCGATGGTACAAATTCTGGTCGGCGCAACAATTACCGCAAGTATGAGTACGGTTTGGGCAGGTATCATTAACCCTCCTCGTACGAAAGAGGTAGTAGAATATCACTACGAAACCAGCGGCGAAACTGCCGTACACCTGAAAAAAGGTCAGGAAATGGGGGCGTTCCGCTTAGGTTCAACCGTAATTAACCTCTTCCCGAAAAACAGCGTTGAATTCGAAGCACACCTACAAGCCGGCGTAGAAACTCGAATGGGTGAACGTTTGGCGAAAATTGTCAAATAATTATCTTCTAGCTAAAAAAGCACGATTCTGGTAATCGTGCTTTTTTATAACCAAATCATCTACTATCTTATCAATCGGCTATAAAACCAATCAAAAAAGTATGTTATTTTAGGAGCAGGACTACGTCTAACGCATTTATCGCGAAAGGGAAAGCTATGAAATTACAACAACTGATTAAAACTCATCACCTTGGTTTACTGTTTCAACAAGGTAAATTTGGTATCGAAAAAGAAAGCCAACGCATTGATAATAAAGGGAATATTGTTACTACCGCCCATCCTAGCGTTTTTGGTAACCGCAGTTATCATCCCTATATTCAAACCGATTTTGCAGAAAGTCAGTTAGAACTTATCACACCGCCAAACGATAAATTGGAAGACACATATCGTTGGCTATCGGCTATTCACGAGGTAACGTTACGTTCGTTGCCCGATGATGAATATATTTTCCCATTCAGTATGCCTGCTGGTTTACCGCCGGAATCCGAAATCAAAGAAGCACAATTAGATAACGAATGGGACGTGAAATATCGTGAACATCTTTCCGCCATTTATGGCAAATACAAGCAAATGGTGAGCGGTATTCACTATAATTTCCAAATTTCCGAAGAATTTGTCGAAAGCGCATTTGCATTACAAACGGAATACTGCGATAAAATTGCGTTCCGCAATGCGCTATATATGAAATTAGCCAATAACTTTTTACGTTATCAATGGATTTTAGTTTATTTGCTTGCCGCAACCCCAACTGTAGAAGCGCAATATTTCGGTAAAAACTCACCGCTTGCAGAAGGGCAATTAGTACGTAGTTTACGTTCCGGCCCGTATGGCTATGTCAATGCCCCTCATGTGGTGATCAATCATGATAGCCTACAACAATATGTCGAATCGCTAGAACATTTTGTAGCAACCGGCGATTTGTTGGCAGAAAAAGAATTCTATTCGAACGTACGTTTACGCGGTGCGAAAAAAGCACGTGAATTGCTTAAGAAAGGGGTTAAATATGCGGAATTCCGTTTATTTGATCTCAATCCGCTTTCACCTTACGGTATTGAACTTGTCGATGCCAAATTTATTCATCTATTCTTACTTGCGATGTTATGGATAGATGAAACAAGCGGTCAAAAAGAAGTCGAACTTGGCACACAAAAACTATACCAAGTTGCACTTGAAGATCCTCGTTCGCACACTGCGTTCCAAGCAGAGGGAGAAGCGATCCTTAATCTGATGCTGGCAATGCTGGACGATCTTTCTGTACCACAAAACGAGAAAGATTTATTACAACAAAAACTGGCACAATTTGCTGATCCGAGCCAAACGGTAAACGGTCGTTTATTAGCCGCAATCGAACAAGCCGGCAGCTATAAAGCACTCGGTGCACAACTTGCTCAACAATATAAAGCGCAAGCATTCGAGCGTTTTTATGCGATTTCCGCGTTCGATAATATGGAGCTTTCTACACAGGCCTTATTATTTGATGCGATCCAACAGGGATTACAGATCGAATTGCTTGATGAAAACGATCAGTTCCTCGCACTCAAATTCGGTGATCATCTCGAATATGTGAAAAATGGCAATATGACCAGTCACGATCAGTACATTTCGCCATTAATTATGGAAAATAAAGTCGTAACCAAAAAAGTATTAGCTAAAGCCGGTTTTAACGTACCGAAAAGTATTGAATTTACCTCGCTAGAACAAGCGGTGGCACACTATCCGTTATTTGAAGGTAAAGCGGTGGTAATTAAGCCGAAATCGACCAATTACGGTTTAGGCATTACGATTTTCCAACAAGGCGTGACGGATAAAGCCGATTTTGCCAAAGCGATTGAAATTGCCTTCCGTGAAGATAAAGAAGTGATGGTGGAAGACTATTTAGTCGGTACCGAATATCGTTTCTTTGTGCTAGACGATGAAACTCTAGCGGTATTGTTGCGTGTGCCGGCGAATGTAAAAGGTGATGGCGCACATACGGTGCGTGAATTGGTGGAAGCGAAAAACAGTGATCCGCTACGAGGTGACGGCTCTCGTTCACCATTGAAGAAAATCGCCCTCGGTGACATTGAATTGCTTCAGCTTAAAGAGCAAGGTTTAACGCCTGATTCGATTCCGGCTGACGGGCAAATCGTACAATTACGTGCCAACTCTAATATCAGTACCGGCGGCGACTCAATCGATATGACCGATCAAATGCACGACAGTTATAAACAATTAGCGGTCGGTATTGCCAAAGCGATGGGGGCAAAAGTCTGCGGTGTGGATTTAATCATTCCGGATTTGACCAAAGCAGCTGAACCGTCTCTGCGCTCATGGGGTGTGATTGAAGCAAACTTTAACCCGATGATGATGATGCATATTTTCCCTTACCAAGGAAAATCTCGCCGTTTAACCAAAGCCGTGTTAAAAATGCTGTTCCCTGGACTGCCTTAATAACAATCAAGCGGTCGAATTTGCAGAAAATTTTACAAATTCGACCGCTTATAGCATGAGTCGTATCGCTAAAATAGTGAAAAGTAAGGGTTAATACTTTACTAATTGCGAATTTAAGATATACGGCTTTAATAACAATAAAATATTGAAAAAGTGTTTCAAACGTTCTTCTTGCCCTTCTTCTTGCATCAGAATTTCTCCGCCGATTGTCATCTCTTGACGCGCTAAATTTTTCGCTGTTTCCGCATAACTTTCTAATAATTGGAATTCCTGTGCATCACATTGGCTAAGAATAGCCAACATATCACGATCTTTTTCACTAAACTTCCCATTCGTCGGATTCATTAAGCCCATTTCTACAAATTCATCTAGTTCAACTTCAGTAATACCGAATTCCGAACAAATCTCACTCGCTAACAAATGAGCATCTTCCATACCATTTAGAATATCTAACGATCCCATTAAGCTTTTATAAGGATTATTCAGATCAAAATCCGGCTGGGCAAATACGGTTTTGATCTGTGAAATCGTTGCGTTGAAATTCGTTTGGAGATATTTAATAAATTCAATTAATTGGATATTGCTTTCATCATATAAATGAAAGTTCGGCTTGTCTTTCAACGGCTCCGGTAATAACCCCTCTTTAATATAATAAAGAATGGTTGATTTAGGCGTGTTAGTTAATTTGGAAAGATCGTTCATCTTCAACATAATAAGTTCCTTTGGATCCAATTTCGGATCTATTTTAGATAATCTATTCAAAAGCGTAAAGTTTTAGTATTCACTATTTAGCTAAAAATGGCGTTTTACTACAATAAAATACACTTTTTCTCTATAAGACTATTTTTTAATAGGTTAGTTTATGGCACAATACTATTACTTTATTGTACTACTTCAATAGGATATTTTATGCAAAAACAGCCAACACTTTTTGGTGGCGCTTGTATCATCGCCGGCGTTTGCGTAGGAGCAGGTATGCTTGGACTCCCGACTTCCGGTGCGGGAGCGTGGACAATGTGGTCTATTCTTGCACTGGCTTTCACCATGATTGTGATGACATTTTCCGGCTGGTTACTACTTGACGTCTATAAAAACTACGACCTACGTGCGTCTTTCAATACCGTTACCAAAGACTTATTAGGTAATAAAATTAATGCGTTAAATAACCTTGCAGTCTATTTTGTCGGTGGGATTTTACTTTACGCTTACACAACCGCTTCCGGTGGGATTTTAGAAAATCTCACCAAATCGGTGATTGATTTCGGTGAATTCGGTTCACGTATTTGGTCGGTGCTATTCGTGCTGATTTTCTCGTTCTTTGTATGGCACTCTACTCGTTTAGTTGATCGCATTTCGGTGCTATTAATTATCTTTATGGCACTTTCCTTTGCGTTCAGTATCTCGGGTCTGGTCAGTAATATTGATAGCAATATTTTATTCGATCAGCAAAATGAGAGCGGAGAATACGCCAAATACGCATTAGCGATGCTGCCGGTTGCACTAACCTCTTTCGGCTACCACCACTCAGTCTCTTCAATGCGTGCTTATTACGGCGAAGTGAAAAAAGCAAAATATGCGATTGCCGGCGGTACTTTTATTGCGTTAGTGCTTTATTTACTTTGGGTGATCAGCATTTTCGGCAATTTACCGCGTGCGCAATTTGCACCGGTGATTGCAAGTAACGGTGATTTAGACGTGTTACTCAATACGATTGGCGAAGTGGTGCAGTCGCCGTATGTGAAACAAGCGATTAACGCCTTTTCTATGGCGGCAATTTTGTCTTCTTTTATCGGAGTTGGGCTAGGTACGTTTGACTTCTTGGCGGATTTCTTCAAATTTGACAACAGCAAATTAGGCAGAAGCAAAGCATGGGCAGTAACTTTCTTACCTCCACTAGTATTCTCATTACTTTCACCGCTCGGTTTCTTAAAAGCAATTGGTTACGCAGGTGCGGTGGCAACCCTTTGGACTTGTATGATTCCGGCGCTATTAGCCTATAAAGCGAAAAAAGGTAATCTGGTTATGATTGGATTGGTATTCTTATTCGGTGTTTGTACTGCGGTGTTCCATTTCCTTTCAATGTATGAAATGTTACCAATGTTTAAAGGTTAAATCATAAAACAAAAAATAAGGGCAACCAATGTTGCCCCTTTGTTTTTATCTGACCGCCATTTGGAATAATACCACTTCCGCCTGACAACTAAATTCAATCTGCATTTGCATTAAAAACCCGTCTTCAATCGGGCTAATGCTATGCTGAATAACACAAGCCTCGGTTTCCACCGATTTTGCTTTTTCGATGAAAAATTCGACCGCTTGTTGCGCTTGTGTTTCACTGTCATACACCGCTTCAAAGGCAATTTGACGATCGCTATTATCCAACATTGAATCTCCTTTCAGCTTACACATATTATGTGCTTCCGCCGCTTTTTGTTGCATGGTTTTATGCATAAATATTTCCTATTGCGGTTTATCTATCTAAGGGTTGCCAATCTTGACCTTTTACCGGTGGTAACCAAGGACCACCTTGTACGCATAAGTCCCATAAAATACCGTGGATACCGTATTGATCCGCTTTATTTGGGTCAAGTTCGGTCACGATTTCCGTTTCACGTCCTTGTTTGATTAAGGTGGCAATCGTCGGGTTAATCATTACGGTTTTACCCAATGCGATAAATTCCGCCCAACCGGTATTAAACGCTTGTACGATTTGCTCTGCACTAAATAAACTTCCTACGCCGATAAGCGGTAATTTGCCGGCAATACGTTCGTGAATTAATTGCATACGTGTCATAGTGGTATCTGCACCACGGCGTACTTTTTTATCAAATTCGTGTAGAGAAATATGTAAATATTGCAATGGTTTTTCAGTAAGTCCATCGACTAATGCGAAAGTGTCTTGCATCGTTAAGCCTAGCTCTTCCGGTTCTTCCGGTGAGAAGCGATAACCGATAATAAAATCCGATTTTGCCGCTTTTTGTTTTTCAGTAACGACTGCATCCACCACCGCTAATGGGAAACGCATACGCTTTTCACGTGAGCCGCCCCATTCGTCTTCACGACGGTTTGAGTGACCTGAATAGAATTGCTGAATTAAGTAATTATTCGCACCGTGAATTTCCACTCCGTCAAAGCCTGCTTCAATCGCTAATGCGGTTGCATTGGCAAATGCCGCAATTAACGACTCGATTTCTGCCACGGTTGCTGCACGTGTACCGGTCTCTTCATCCGCACTTGCCGAGATTCTGTCTTTACCGTTAAGTAACTCGGTTAAGGCAAGTTTTCCGCCGTGATGAATTTGTAAAATTGCTTTCGCACCTTGCGATTTAATCAGATCCGCCATTTGTTTCAAACTTGGTAATTGAGCGGTATGAATCGCTTCCGGCTGACCGTGGAATGCTTTACCGCCGTCTTGTACCAATGTTGCAGCTAAAATAAACATACCGATATCGCCGGCACGGTTTTCGATAAATTTATGTTCGTTTTGACCTAATGTACCGTCCGGATTCGAGCCGAAATGCGTCATCGGTGCCACCACTAAACGGTTTTTAATTTCAACGCCATTGTTTAATTGATAACTTTCAAATAATGGAGAAAATTTCGAGTTCATATTGCTTTCCTTATAATAAATAAAACTTAATTAATAAAGTTTATGTAAAAAATAGATCATAGTCTAAATAGGAGTAAAATCAAATAACCAATTAAACTTACCTATGCTATAAGGAGTGAATATGCAACAGATTAATCTCAGCCCGACGCTCAACTTCAGTCGTCTTATCCAAGGTTTTTGGCGTTTGGACAAATGGCAACAGACGCCGCAACAAACATTGGCTTTTATTGAACAATTATTAGCACTCGGTATTAATACCTTTGACCATGCGGCTTGTTACGGCGGTTTTACGACAGAAGAATCCTTCGGAAAAGCATTAGCGTTAAATAAATCGTTACGCGATAAAATGACCCTTGTGACCAAATGCGGCATTTTATATCCGAATAAAGCCCTACCGGAGATGAAAAGTCACCATTACGATAACAGCTATCGTCATATTATTTGGTCTGCGGAACGCTCTCTACAAAAATTACACACGGAACAACTTGATTTATTATTGATTCATCGCTTGTCGCCTTGTGCCGATCCGGAGCAAATCGCGAAAGCCTTTGACCAACTTTATCAGGAAGGTAAAGTGAAGAATTTCGGGGTATCCAATTATACGCCGGCTAAATTCTCAATGTTGCAATCTTATGTTAATCAACCGTTAGTGACCAACCAAATTGAAATTTCGCCGTTACATTTAAAACCGTTTGATGACGGTAGTTTAGATTTCTTGCTGGAAAAACGGATTAAACCGATGGCATGGTCACCGTTTGCCGGCGGACGTTTGTTTGATCCGTTAGATGAAAGAGGCGCAAGAGTTTCTCAAGCCTTACTGGAAATCGGTGAACAAAAAGGAGAAAGTCGTTTAGAAGTATTGGCATTAGCTTGGTTATTAGCCCATCCGGCGAAAATTATGCCGATTCTAGGCTCAGGTAAAATTGAGCGGGTGCGTACCGCAACCGAAGCATTGCAGGTATCGTTCAGCGAAGAAGAATGGATCAAAGTCTATGTCGCCGCCCAAGGCTTCGATATTCCGTAGATAACTAAGATAAGCAAGCGGTCGGATTTTGTGAATTTTTAGCAAAATCCGACCGCTTGAAATTATTTATACATCGATTCAATCTGCTTACGATAGCGTTCTAAAATCACTTTACGACGTAATTTTAAGGTTGGTGTGATTTCTTCCATTTTTACGCTGAACGCTTGCGGTAACAGAGTAAATTTCTTGATTTGTTCAAAGTGTGCCAACTCTTTTTGTAACTCGTTGATACGCTTTTCAAATAACTGCACAATTTCCGAATGTTTAACCAATTCCATCCGGTCTTGATATTTGATATTTAGCTGTTTAGCGTATTCTTCGAGGCTTTCAAAACACGGTACGATTAAAGCGGACACATATTTTTTCGCATCGGCAATAATCGCAATCTGTTCAATAAATTTATCTTTACCGATTTTGCCTTCGATATATTGCGGCGCGATATATTTACCGTTTGAAGTTTTCATTAACTCTTTGATACGGTCGGTAATATATAAATTACCTTGCGCATCAAATTCACCGGCATCGCCGGTTTTTAAGAAGCCGTCTTCGGTAAAGGCAAGCGCGGTTTCCTCCGGACGTTTGTAATAGCCTCGCATTACCATTCCGCCACGCACTAAAATCTCGTTATTTTCGCCGATTTTCACTTCGGCATTCGGCATTAAACGTCCGATTGAATTCGGTTCGAACTGCTCGTCCGCCCAACAAGAAACGGTCGCTGTGGTTTCGGTCATACCGTAACCCAATTTGATATTAACGCCGATGGCTTGGAAAAATTGCCCGATGGTCGGTTCCAATTTTGCACCGCCGCACGGCATCATACGAATACGCCCGCCCAATAAAGCACGTAATTTATTTAATACCAATTTATCCGCTAATTTATAAGATAACGTATTTTTCCGTTTTTTCTTGCCGACTGAAATCGCCCACTTAAATAACGCTCTGCGGTGAATCGGAGCTTTATTCACTTTATCCCAAATCGCACTATACATTTTTTCATATAAACGAGGAACGGCGCACATTAAAGTCGGTTTCACTTCATTTAACGCATTGCGCACTTCATTGGTATCTTCTAAATAACACACCGTTGCTCCGCGATAAAGTACATAAGCCACCCACGCCCGTTCAAAAATATGTGAAAACGGCAGGAAAGAAAGCGAAACGTCATTTTCATCAATTTTTGGCAAGGCTAAATCGTGAGCGTGCAACTGATGTGCAATATTCGCATAGTCCAACATGACCCCTTTCGGTTCGCCTGTCGTACCGGAGGTATAAATCATAGTGAATAGATCCGAAAGATTTTTATCGGCAAGACGTTGGTTTAATTCTGTTTGCTTATCTTGAGAAGCATAAGCAATAAAATCATTCCAATTTTCCACTTTAGTATGGGCAAGCGGTCGAATTAGGCTGATTTCTTGCGATTTCATACAAACAATTTTTTCCAGTAACGGGCAGTTATCCGCTACTTCTAAAGCCGCTTCGAGCTGCTCGTGATCACCGACAAACAGAATACGAATATCCGCATGATTAAGGATAAATTCCGCCTGTTTAGCCGTATTTGTGGCATAAATCGGCACGGTTACCGCACGAATTTGCAACGCCCCGAAATCCGTAATCGTCCATTGCGGCATATTGTGAGCAAAAATCGCAATTTTTTGCTGTACTTCGATACCGTGAGCTAAGAGTGCAAGAGAGAATTGATCAACGGACTGTTGGAAAGATTGCCATGAAATATCTTGCCAGATTTGTTGGGATTTATAACGTAAAGCGGTTTTGGAAGCGAACTGTTCGGCACGTCGGCGTACTTGGTCGATAAGATGATAATTCGGTTGGTTAGTCATATTAAGTTATTCGTTATTATTTCAGCTTACAACTGTTCGCTAATATAAAATGTAACGTCTTAAAATGCCAGTAATTTGTTTACAGCTGTGCGCTGAAACGGCGAGTTTGCTCAAAAAGCAAGCGGTCGAATTTTCGGATAAATTTGCAAAATTTCCGAAAAATTCGACCGCTTGTATTTTCTAATTTGCTAACGCTAACACCTGATCTACACGTTGCTTAATTTGTGCATATAATTGCGGTTCGTTGCGTAACGCTTTTCCGTAAGAAGGCAACATTTGGGTTAATTTGGCTTGCCATTGCGGTAGCTCCGCAGCAAAGCATGAAACCAATACGTCCAACATTGCTTTTACCGAAGTTGAAGCGCCTGGCGAAGCCCCCAACAATGCGGCTAAAGAACCGTCTTCCGCACGAATTACTTCAGTACCGAAGCGCATTTCTCCGCCTTTAATCACTTGCACGCGTTGTCCTGCCACCACGACGTCCCAATCTTCGTCTTTCGCATCCGGTACAAACTCACGTAAATCCGCCATACGCTGTACTTTGGTCAGCATCGCTTGCTTCATTAAATAATGGGCTAGCGGTAAATTTTTAATACCGGCTTTGGTTACGGAACAGAAATTAGTCGGTGTAACCGAAGTCGGCAGATCTAAAACGCTTCCCTGTTTTAAAAATTTCAGCGTAAAACCGGCAAAAGGCCCGAATAACAGCGATTGTTTACCTTCGATAAAGCGAGTATCCAAATGAGGTACCGACATCGGCGGCGCACCCAATTTCGCTTTGCCATAAACCTTGGCATTATGTTTGGCAATCACCTCAGGATTATTACACACCATAAATAAACCGCTGACCGGGAAACCGCCGACATTTTTACCGTCGGTAATACCGGATTTTTGTAATAAAGGTAACGCACCGCCGCCACTGCCGATAAACACGAATTTACTACGATGCACTCGCTTTTGACCTTGCTGATCCACAACGGTTAATTTCCACTCGCCGTTCGCTAAACGTTGTATATTTTTAACCGTATGATTTAAATTTAACTCCGCTTTTTGCTTCACTAAATAATCGAACAATTTTCGCGTCAGCTCGCCGAAGTTTACGTCCGTACCGTACTGAATATAACTTGCGGCTAATGTTTCGTTCGAATCTCGATTTTGCATCATCAACGGCATCCACTGCGCAAGCTGTTGATGAGCTCGGCTAAACTGCATACCTTCGAACAAATGACTTTGGGCTAAACTTTGATAACGCTTTTGTAAAAACTGCGCATTTTGCTCGCCTTGTACGAAACTGATATGCGGAATACGGTGAATAAACTCTCTCGGAGCTTGGATTCTTCCCGTTTCAACCAAATAGCTCCAAAGTTGTAACGACAACTGAAAATCTTCACAGATCTTAATCGCACGCTCAACCGAAACTTCTCCGTCGGCTTTTTGCTCGGTATAGTTTAATTCGCATAATGCGGAATGCCCCGTGCCGGCATTATTCCATTCGTTCGAACTTTCCAAACCGACCGCCGAAAGTTTCTCGAAAATCGCAAGACTTTTCTCCGGCGCCAATTCGGTAAAAAATGCGCCGAGTGTTCCGCTCATAATCCCTGCACCAATCAGCGTTACATCAGAATAACTTTCTAAAGCAGAGCTAGAATCCTGCATAGTGTTCCCTTTTATTGTGTTAATTTTTTGTGAAATTATAGCGTGAATAGAGTAACATAAGTGTGAACAAGATCACATTTTTAGCACAATTAGTCAAATTCCATTATTTAATGATAACGCCCTTTAAAAGAATTGACCGCTGCAATCAGAAAAAATAAACCGAAAAGAAAATCGCCGAAACCGTAACTGGCGAAAAAGCAAAACATCAACATCGATTGACCCGCTAATACGTCCAATTTCTCCGGGGTCGTCGCCAACCAATATAACCATGCGCCGGCATATAGCATTTTTTCCAAACAAAAGACCACGACCAAATAAGGTACTTTCCAAAACGAGCGAGCAACCGATAGGTAAGCTAATCCCCATAAAATAATCGCAATTTGCCCTAACCATGAAAACACAATAGGGTCGTTTTCCATCAAGGTTCGATCGGTAAAGAATTGAGTAAAACCTAAAATACCGACTAAATTATAAATTCCGGCTAATATAAATCCTTGAATAGCGGATTGGCGGCTTAGCATACATACTCCTTAGTTGTATTCATGATGATTCTTCTAAACGCTATTTTAAGCGTGAATCTTAATATAAAAATATTTTATAACAAGCTCTTCTTTCGATTCAAAATCTCGACAAGTGACAAATAAACGCAATTGTTTCGATATGAACTATCGAACTTGGCGATAGACAGCTTGTCACACAAGATAATCCTATCTATTGATCACGAATCATTTGGAGTATATATGAAATTAATTACAAAGATTTTAGCTGTCGCCTCATTATCCGTATCCCTTTCCGGACATGCCTTAACCCGTTCTCAGCATGATACCGCCGTCGGAGCGGTTATCGGCGGTGTTGCGGGTGCGGTAATGGGTAACGATATTCCCTCTACGGTTGCAGGTGCGGCATTAGGCGGAGTGGTAGGCAGTCAATGGAATGCCGGCAAACTGGAAAACGATAACCGTCATCACAAATATAGAAAAATACATCGCGACGACCGACGTAAATATCACAAAAAAGGACGAAATTTACACCGATATTATGATAACGGATGGCACAAAGGTCGCCATAAACATCGTCATTAGGTAAAATGGGACTCTTCGTCCGATATATCTAAGAAATCACTATGCCGATGAGTCGTTTAGAACGCCTTTTACATGCGTTATTATTTGAAACCTTCGCAATTCTTTTTACTCTCATCGGTATGAGTTTACTGACATCACACCAAACGGGACTACTGACCGGCACTATCGTTTCGATATCCTTAGTAGCCGTATTTTGGAATATGCTTTTTAATGCGATATTCGACCGTTTTTTCACCGCTCCTCGAGAAACAAGAAGTACGGTATTACGTATTTTTCATACGTTGGCTTTTGAAGGCGGCTTACTGATTTTCACCGTGCCTTTAGTCGCTTACATACTGAGCGTGGACTGGTGGACGGCATTTGTGACGGACATCGGTATGACGCTGTTTGTTGTGGTTTATACTTTCTTCTTTAATCTGCTTTATGATCATATCCGAGCTTGGCTGATTGCACGTAAAACAGCTTAAACGGCAATAAAAAAGCGGTACGATTTGCAAAAAATCTTGCAAAAAGCACCGCTTGGACAAGGACAACTATTTATTTTTTCTTCGCGTATTTAAGCGAGTCAATCGCTACCGCAAGCACGATAATGCCGCCTTTAATAATGTATTGCCAATATGGATTCACACCGATATAGGTTAAACCGTAGTTAATTACGGTAAAGATAATTACCCCGGTCACCACACCGATAATGGTACCGACACCGCCGGCAAATGACACGCCGCCCACCACACAAGCCGCGATCGCATCCATTTCATACATAAAACCGAGGTTATTGGTTGCCGAACCGATACGACCTGCTTCTAACATACCGCCGAATGCATAAAACACGCCGGATAACATATAAATACCCATTAGGTTAAGCGGGACGTTTACCCCTGAAACACGAGCCGCTTCCGGGTTACCACCGATCGCAAAAATATTTTTACCGAAACGGGTTTTATTCCAAAGCGTCCACATAATTAAGGTGGCGATAATGGCATAAATGGTGATGTAAGACAGTTTAAAATCGCCGAAGCGGAAGAAACCTTGAGCGAAAGTTGAGAAACTATCGCTAAAACCGGCAATCGGTGAACCGCCCACCGCATCATAATAAAGCGAGTTAATACCGTAAACGATAATCATCGTACCCATAGTAGCGATAAACGGCGTAACGTTTAGGTAAGCAATCACAAAACCGTTTAATAAGCCGATAACCGCACCAATGGCACACACGGCAAGAATCACAACCGGAATCGGAATTTCAGCTAAATTCGGGAACACGCGGTTCATATTTTCCATAGATTGCATTAAGGTTGCGGTAATTACCGCTGCCAACCCCACCTGACGACCGGCGGATAAGTCGGTACCTTGCGTGACGATTAAACCGGCAACCCCTAGTGCGATAATTAAACGTACGGAAGATTGCGATAAAATGTTACTGAAGTTACGTAAACTTAAGAAACTCGGGTCTTGTACGATAATAATGATTAATAAAATTAATAATACAAAATAAATCGCATTTTGCTTAAAAAAATCCATCGTGCGATTTTGTTTTAAAGCGGACATACTTCACTCCTTGCTTTTATAAATATTTTGCAGCGAGCTGCAAGATTTCTTCTTGAGAAGTTTTAGCGGTTTCAACAATGCCCGCTACTTTCCCGTTACTCATCACTAAAATTCGGTCGGTAACCCCTAATAATTCCGGCATTTCGGACGAAATCATAATAATACCTTTATCTTTATTGGCTAAATCGAGAATTAATTGGTAAATCTCGAATTTGGCACCGATATCAATACCTCGGGTCGGTTCGTCCAACATTAAGATTTCCGGTTGAGTTAATAACCAACGCCCGATAATCACTTTTTGTTGGTTACCGCCGGAAAGCGAACCGATACTGGTTTGATGAGACGGCGTTTTTACATTCATCGCATCAATTACCCACTGGGTATCGCTTTTCATTTTTTTATTGCTGAGTAAGCCGAACTTACCTAAATAAGATTTCATATTTGAAATCAACGAGTTAAATTCGATACTAAGGTTTGCGTAAATACCGGTTGAACGACGTTCTTCAGTTACTAAGGCAAAACCGTTATTAATCGCTTCAAACGCATTGCGATTATTTACCGCTTTGCCGTTTAACGTAATAGTACCGCCCGCTTTTTCACGCACCCCGAAAATGGTTTCGACAATATCGGTACGTTTCGCACCGACTAAACCGGCGATCCCCAATACCTCGCCTTTACGTAGTTCAAAACTCACGTCTTGAATCGACGGTTGGTTTTTAGCGGTCAGGTGTTCCACGACTAATACGGTTTCTTTCGGCGTATTGGTTTTTTCCGGGAAACGTTGGGTCAGTTCACGGCCTACCATCATCGAAACGATTTGTTCCATCGAGGTATCTTTAATCGCCACCGTATTAACCCATTTACCGTCACGCAAGATAGTAATTTCGTCACAAATTTTGAAGATCTCATCCATTTTGTGCGAGATATAAATAATGCCGCAGCCGCGATCTTTTAATTTTTGGATGATTTTAAATAAATGTTCGACTTCTTTTTCGGAAAGCGAAGAAGTCGGTTCATCCATAATCACAATTTTAGCGTTGTAGGAGAACGCTTTAGCGATTTCAATCATCTGCATTTGCGATACGGATAATTTCGCGACTTTTTCACGCGGATCAACATCAATATCCAATTCATCAAAAATCGCTTTGGTGTCACGATACATTTTATCGTGATCGACAAACGGGCCTTTTAACGGATAACGTCCAAGCCAAAGGTTATCCATGACGCTTACTTGTTTTACCAGGTTCAATTCTTGGTGAACCATCGAAATCCCGTTTTCGAGCGCTTCTTTTGAAGTTTTAAAATTTACCGGTTTGCCTAAAAATAAAATTTCGCCTTCATCTTTGGCATAAATCCCGAATAAGCATTTGAGCAGGGTGGATTTACCCGCGCCGTTTTCGCCCATTAAGGCGTGTACGCTATGGGATTTTACGGTTAAGTTAGCTTTATCCAACGCTTTTACGCCGGGGAAAGACTTACTAACATTTGTCATTGTGAGCAGTACTTCACTTGTCATATCTCACTCCATAATACCGATAAAAAAGGCACGAGTAGCCTACTCGTGCCTTATCGAGTCAATTATTTTAAGAATTTTTCTAAATTATCTTTATCTACGCCAACGTAAGGGATACGTACCACACGGTTCTCAATTTTCCAATTAGTGCCTTCGCCTGCCGCTTTACCTTCAGCAAGGTTAGCCGCTAATTGTACTACCGCTTTACCTTGACCCGCACCGTCATTTAATACCGTACCGGCTAATTCGCCTTTTTTGACTAATTGTAATGCTTCAGGTAATGCGTCCACACCAAAAATCGGTAATTTACGACCGTGTGCTTTAGTTGCTTCTAACGCACCTAACGCCATACCGTCGTTATTCGAGATAATCACTTCAATATCTTTCGCTTTACCGCTTGATAACCAAGCGTCCACTTTATCTTTCGCTTGTGCCGCATCCCACAATGCCGCATCCATAAAGATTTGTTCGCTTTGGATACCTTGTGCCGCTAAGCCTTCCACTACGTATTTAGTACGCGCTTCCGCATCAGGGTGACCCGGTTCGCCTTTTAATAACGCATATTGCACTTTACCGTCTTTATTTAAGTCTAACGCCGGATTCGCTTTCCATTGTTTAGCGATTAAGTCGCCTTGGATTAAACCGGATTCTTTCGGGTCGGTACCTACATAGTAAGCCTTGTCATAGCTGGCAATCGCTTTCTCACCCGGATCTTTATTGAAGAATACGATTGGTAAATCTTCACCTTTCGCTTTATCGATAATAGTTTTTGACGCTGAAGGGTCCACTAGGTTGATTGCTAACGCTTTTACGCCTTTAGAAAGCAATACGTCCACTTGGTCGTTTTGAATGGATTGAGTGTTTTGCGAGTCATTCATTAATAACTTCACATCTTTGAATTGACTTGCTTCTTTGTCGATTTCTTTACGCATTAACGCCATAAAGTTATCGTCGTATTTATAGATTGTCACACCGATACGTGTTTCGGCTTGTGCTGTGCTAATACCCGCACCTAATGCAATTGATAATGCCAATGTACTTAATACTGTTTTTTTCATAGAGTTATCCTCAAGATCCAAATGATTTAGAGATTCACTTAATATAAGTGATTACATAATAAGGATACTAAATTTATGAATAAAATACTGTGATCATTTTCACAAATCTAAAAAAATGAAGTGAACAAATCAAAAGTCACAAAGTAATTATGGAATTTCGCTTCGTATGGAGGGATGTTATCAATAAAAAAACCGAACTCCGTATAAACGAAATTCGGCTCTTTTATATATTTAAGTTAATAAAACTCACTATATTACATAGTTACGTTTTTAGCACCTTGTACTTGAACTTCAACACGACGATCCGGTGCTAAGCAAGCGATTAACGCTTTACGACCTTTAACCGCGTCACATGTTGCGCCGGTTACTGGGTTTGCTTCACCGTAACCTACTGCAGTTACGTTTGCAGGGTTTTGACCTTTAGAAACTAAGTAGTTAGCTACTGTTTCCGCACGACGTTGTGAAAGTTTTAAGTTTGAAGCTTCTTTACCGATACGGTCTGTGTAACCGTTTACTTGGATAGCAGGAGTTGCTAAACCTAAGTTAGCGATTTCAGCGTTAGCCGCATCTAAAGCTGTCGCTGCAGCCGGTTTTAAGCTTGATTTACCGAAATCAAATAAAACGTCTGAGCTGAATGCGAAGTTTTTAGTAACCATTTCAGGTGCCGCTTCAACCGGAGCTGCGCCTTGACCGAAACGGTATGATAAACCTGCAGTTACAGAGTGGATATCCGGAGCATATTGATCAACTGGGTTTTTTGCACCATTACCTGTACGTTCAACAGCTTTATTTAAATTACCTACTTTATTTAAGTATTGGTATTCGATACGTGCCGCTAATTCAGGAAGAATCGCATACTCAACACCCGCACCTAAAATAGTAGATGCTTTTAATTTATGGTATTTATTACCTGCTAATAAATCTTCACTACTTTTTTTGCCGTAGAATTTATAATCGTTACGAACAACCGCAACACCTACTTTACCGTAAACGTCTAAGTTAGGTAATACTTCGTAGCTTGGTTTTAACGCTAAATTTAAACCGTGCGCAGAATGTTTAAATGCGCGTGTATCGCCATCATTACCACGAACACGACCGTAGTAGTCGTAACCTAATTCAGTTGCTAAACCGAAGTTGTTTTGGTTTAAGATTTGGTAACCGCCGAATACGCCGTAAGTTACTGAGTTACGATTAATGCCTAAAGCTGTCGGTGATGTTGGATAACGCTGATCACCTTCATATTTATGATTAAATTGACGAACGCCTTCGTGGAATGACGCCCAACCCACTTTCGCACCTGCGTAGAAAGTATTTTGTTGTGGAGCTGCTTGAGCTACTGCTGCAGCCGATAATACTGCTAAAGCAACTAATGATTTTTTCATTTTGATGATCCTCTAAATTGTCATCGATTAATAAAACAAAATCACTTCAGCACCGCTTGTGGCACCAAAGTTTTGATTTAATGCTCTCGTCTCACTAGAGAAAAAAGAGAGTTAATTATCTAGGATAAAAAACCGAAATCACAATAATATTATGACGTTAGTCTTCCGTTCCTAATATCACATTCTTGTTCTTCTAATTCAAACGAGCAAGAATTCTTATTATTATCCGAGTTCGAATTTATAAAATCAAGAACTATAACAATGTAAAAATGTAATAAAATGTATAGAAAAGTCTATTTTTTAACCAATTTATAATAAGTATTATTTCAAATATTCTTTTTTCAGTTTCATTTTCAATACGGATAAATCTTGTTAATATCCGTATTACTCGAATTTACTTTTTCTCGATAAGAAGAATAAAATATGCTACCACAACTATCCAAAATCCCTGCTTTAAATCCGACGGTAATTCATTTTCTTGAGGAGCTCAAACAACAACATTTTAACGGCGATATTGCCTCCAGTTACGCGGATCGTCTTTCTTTAGCTACCGATAACAGCGTTTATCAACAGTTACCGCAAGCGATTTTATTTCCTAAATCGGTTTCGGATGTGGTGATTCTTACCAAGCTGGCGCAACGCCCTCACTTCCAACATCTGACATTTACCCCGCGAGGCGGTGGCACGGGTACGAACGGACAATCTCTGAATAATAATATTATTGTCGATCTCTCTCGCCATCTAAATCAAATCCTCGAATTAAATGTAGAAGAACGCTGGGTGCGGGTACAAGCCGGTGTGGTAAAAGATCAGCTTAACCAATTTTTAAAACCGCACGGTTTGTTTTTCTCGCCGGAACTCTCCACTAGCAACCGTGCCACTCTAGGCGGTATGATTAATACAGATGCTTCCGGACAAGGCTCGCTCCAATACGGCAAAACCTCCGATCATATTTTAGCGATCAAATCGGTATTAATGAACGGCGAAGTGTTAGAAACACAAGCGGTTAAATCTTGCGATTTTTTTGCAGAAATCGACCGCTTGAATTTAACTGCTACCGGTAAACAGCTACATCGTGAAATTTTTAGCCGTTGTCGTGAGTTACGTCCGACCGTACTTGCCGAGTTGCCGCAACTCAATCGCTTTTTAACCGGTTACGACTTAAAAAATGTATTTAACGCAGACGAGAGCGAATTCAATCTGACTCGCATTTTAACCGGCTCGGAAGGCTCGCTTGCATTTATTTGCGAGGCGAAGCTCAATTTACTGCCGCTGCCGAAATTCCGTACCTTAATTAACATTAAATATAATTCGTTTGATGCGGCATTGCGTTCTGCGCCGTTTATGCTGAAAGCCAATGCGCTGTCGGTTGAAACAATCGATTCTAAAGTACTGAATTTGGCTAAACAGGACATTATTTGGCATTCGGTGTCTGATTTATTGACCGAAGATCCGAATAACCCGATTCTTGGCATTAATATTGTGGAATATGCCGGCAGCGATCAGACATTAATCGAACAACAAGTGGCTGGCCTAATTAAAGCGTTAAATGAAAAATTGACTGACTCAACCAGCGGTATTATTGGCTATCAAATTTGCAACGATATTGCCTCGATCGAAAAAATTTATGCGATGCGTAAAAAAGCAGTCGGTTTATTGGGTAATGCTAAAGGCTGGGAGAAGCCGATTGCGTTTGTGGAAGACACTTGTGTTCCCCCTGAAAATCTTGCCGATTACATCGCCGAGTTCCGCCAATTATTAGATGATCACGGTTTGGAATACGGCATGTTTGGTCACGTGGATGCCGGTGTGCTACACGTTCGCCCCGCATTAGATTTAACTGACCGCGCGCAAGTAAAAAAATTTAAGGCGATTTCCGATCAAGTGGTTGAACTTACCGCAAAATATGGCGGTTTGATTTGGGGAGAACACGGCAAAGGTATGCGTTCGGTGTATGGCGAGAAATTCTTTGGCGAAAAATTATGGCGAGAATTACGTTATATCAAACAGTTGTTTGACCCGCAAAACCGCTTGAATCCGGGCAAAATCTGTACACCGTTGGAGAGCAATTCGGTACTTTACCCGATCGACTCATCAATGCGTGCCGATTTTGATCGCCAAATTCCAATCCAAGTGCGTGAAGAATTTAAAGGGGCAATGAACTGTAACGGCAACGGCTTGTGTTTTAACTTTGATGTACATAGTACGATGTGTCCGTCAATGAAAGTATCGGGTAACCGCCTTTATTCGCCGAAAGGGCGTGCGACTTTGATTCGAGAATGGCTCAGATTGCTTGCCGAACAAAACGTATCACCAGACGATTTGATCTTCAAACCGCGTAAACAAGCGGTCAAATTAACTGATTTTGTTGCAAAAATTCGCAACACGCTGAATAAACAGAAAGAATACGATTTTTCGCATGAAGTAAAAGCGGCAATGGATACTTGCCTTGCGTGTAAAGCCTGTGCCAGCCAATGCCCGATCAAAATTGACGTGCCGACGTTTAGATCGCAGTTTAATGAGCTGTACCATAGCCGTTATTTGCGTCCGGCAAAAGATTATCTGGTTTCCAATATTGAATTTGTTGCGCCGATGATGGCGAAAGCACCGAAGTTTTTTAACTTTTTCAGTCGTTCAAAATTAGCGGAAACGGTGGCGAACAAAACGATCGGAATGACTTATTTACCGGTGCTCTCCGTACCGAACTTGCAGCAACAGTTAGTTGAGATTGGTTATCAGGGCGTGACTTTAGAGACTTTGGAAGCACAAGCAAGCGGTCAAAAATCAGCGGAATTTTGCAAAACCGTGCTAGTGGTGCAAGACCCGTTCACTTCGTTCTATGATGCGAAAGTAGTGGCGGATTTTGTTCGATTGCTGCAAAAACTTGGTTTCCGCCCAGTGGTGCTACCGTTTAAACCGAGCGGTAAGGCGCAACATATTAAGGGTTTTTTAAACAAGTTTGCTAAAACTGCACGCAATCAGGCGGAATTTCTCAATCGTGTCGCTCAACTCGGCTTACCGATGGTGGCGGTAGATCCTGCTCTGACCTTAGTTTACCGTGACGAATATCGTGATATCTTAAAAGCAGCGCGTGGCGATTTCAAAGTGCAACTGGCTCACGAATGGCTACGAGATGTGATTCAAGCCGGTGAACTGGAACATTGCAAAAAATCAGTAAATTCAGACCGCTTGAGCTGGTATTTATTCGCACACTGTACCGAAACGACCGAATTGCCGAATGCGCAGAAAGAGTGGCAAGCGATTTTCTCTCATTTCGGTGAACAGCTAGTGAATGAAAATGTCGGTTGTTGCGGCATGGCGGGTACGTTCGGACACGAAACCAAACACCTTGAAATGTCGAAAGCGATTTATCAGCAATCGTGGCAAATTAAATTGAAAAATAAACTGCTTGAGCGTTGTCTTGCGACCGGCTATTCCTGCCGTTCGCAAGTAAAGCGTTTTGAGCATTATTCGGTTAAACACCCGATTCAGGCATTGCTTGAGGTGGTGTAGATTTTAAATCTTCTGTATATCCCTCACCCCTTGTGGTAGAGGGATAGATTTTTCTTCGTTCAGAAGAAAAATCAGGGAGAGGGGGAATCGTGGAAAAACTAGGCGTATTTTCCCCTCTCTCTGCAAAAAATTACCTAACGTAATTTTTCGCTGTCTCTCTCCCACAAGAGGAGAGAGTGATTATATTTAACAAAACTTTTTCTTCTATAAAGAGTACTGGGAAAGATTTTTCATAAAGGAAACATAATGACTATTTGGAAGCAAACAGCAACTTGTGAACAATTAAACGCACTTAGCCAAAAATCGGCGGTAGCACACTTAGGTATCGAATTTACCGCAATCGGTGAAGATTGGATTGAAGCGCAACTTATGGTGGACGAGCGTACTCAACAACCGTTCGGCGTATTGCATGGCGGCGTGTCAGCCGCTTTAGCGGAAACTACCGCCAATGCCGGTGCGTTAATGGTGTGTGAAGCGCATCAAATTGCGGTCGGAATGGAACTGAATATCAGTCATTTAAAATCGGTGCCGGTCGGCACAAAAGCGATTGCCTGTGCCAATCCGCTTAAATTAGGGCGAGAAGTTCAAGTGTGGAATATCGAGATTAAAGACGAACAAGGCAACCTTTGCGCCGTGGCTCGTCTTTCAACCAAAACCTTAGCTTAGATAAACGTTAATATCCTATCCTGCAAGCGGTCGAATTTGGTCAAGTTTTTGCAAAATTCTTGCTAAATCCGACCGCTATTCGCAAAAGGCGGTTGGATCTAGTGCCAACCTATTATAAAATGCCTTTCTTTTTATCTGTCCTTAACCCAAGAGAAACTCAATATGAATTCAAATCGTAGTTTACTGGTAATGGGGTTGTTATTAGTGTCTTTCTTGATTTTTACGCAATGGCAACAGGATTTTAATCCTGAAATTCAAGCGCAAAAACAAGCACAACAACAAGCTCAAGTTGCATCACAATCAGGCGATGTGCCTGCGGCATCTAACGCAAATACCGTTATTGCGGAGAATGCAACCCAAGGTAAAACCGTCACGCTTGAAAGTGATGTATTACGTTTAACCATCGACACTTTAGGCGGAGATGTGATTGCTTCGGATTTATTGGCGCATAATGCGGAATTAAACTCCGAAACCCCGTTCAAATTATTACAAACCGGCGCAACCACTTATGTTGCGCAAAGCGGTTTAGTCGGTAAAAACGGCATTGATACCAACGCAGGTCGTCCGCAATACCAAGTTGCACAAGATACGTTCGTTTTAGCGGAAGGTCAAAATGAAATGAGCGTGCCGATGACGTTTGAGAAAGACGGCGTACTTTACACTAAAACATTCGTGTTAAAACGCGGTAGCTATGACGTTGCAGTGAATTTCAATGTAAAAAACCAAACCTCAGCAAGCGTTGAAGTTCAGCCTTACGGTCAAATCAAACATACTTTATTGGAAAGTTCGGGCAGCTTAACTATGCCGACTTATACCGGCGGTGCGTATTCTTCAGCCGAAACAAACTATAAAAAATATAGTTTCCAAGATATGGAGAAAGCTAACCTCGATATTAATACGAAAGCGGGTTGGGTTGCGTTATTACAACACTATTTCGTTTCCGCTTGGGTACCGAATCAAGATGCGGAAAATACGATTTACTCTCGTACCAATAACGGCATTGCGACCATCGGTTATCGCGGCCCGGTAACAACTATCGCACCGAATAGCGAAGCGACGATTACCAGCCAATTATGGACCGGTCCGAAAGACCAAAAAGAAATGGAAGCGACCGCAGCAAACCTTGATTTAACCGTAGATTACGGTTGGGCGTGGTTTATTGCGAAACCGTTATTTGCGTTACTGACTTTCATCCAAAGCATCGTGACAAACTGGGGTTTAGCGATTATCGGGGTTACCATTGTGGTTAAAACCATTCTTTATCCATTAACCAAAGCGCAATATACCTCAATGGCAAGAATGCGTATGTTACAGCCGAAAATTCAAGAGATGCGCGAGCGTTTCGGTGATGATCGTCAGCGTATGAGCCAAGAGATGATGAAACTCTATAAAGAAGAAAAAGTGAACCCGATGGGCGGTTGTTTACCGATTCTTATCCAAATGCCGATTTTCATCGCATTATATTGGACCTTTATGGAAGCGGTAGAACTTCGTCACGCACCGTTCTTCGGTTGGATTCAAGACTTATCGGCACAAGACCCGTACTACATCCTTCCGTTATTAATGGGTGCGTCGATGTTCTTGTTACAAAAAATGTCCCCTAGTCCGGTAACCGATCCGGTACAACAAAAAGTAATGACCTTTATGCCGGTTATGTTTACCGTGTTCTTCTTATGGTTCCCGTCAGGCTTAGTACTTTACTGGCTAACCTCAAACATTATTACGATTGTTCAACAATGGTTAATCTATCGTAATCTTGAGAAGAAAGGCTTACATTCTCGTAAAAAATAAACGAGATAATATTTAAAAAATCCGTACGCCGAATCGGAATTATTCCTTTTAGCGTGCGGATTTTTTATGCCTTTAAGTCGGTAGCAAATAGTCTATAAGACCGCCCTATAAGCTCTTATAAAGATAAAGAAGATAAGCAAATATACTATCCGTAACGGATTAATTAAAGAGCGAGTCTATCACTGCTTCGAGTAAAATTATCTTTTAATCGCCAATAAAAAAGGACCGAGTTTTATATATCTTAAACTCGATCCTTAACTTGTTATTCCGACTTAGTTTTTAAACTATTTAGCTTCGGTTTTTTGTTCTTTCTGAATCATATCTTCAGGAATAAAGGTTTTTTGTACTTTTTCCATATGAGGAAGATTGTGTGCGATACCTTTGTGACAATCGATACAAGTTTTACCCTGATCTTGCGCCATTGCGTGCATTTGTTGTGCTACGGTTTTCTGTTGAGTGAAATCCATATCCTCAAAGTTATGACAGTTACGGCACTCTTGAGAATCGTTAGCTTTCATACGCGCCCACTCGCGTTCCGCCATTTCTAAACGATGCGCTTCAAATTTTTCTTTCGTATCCACTTTACCGGTAAAGTGTGCGTAAACTTCTTTTGAAGCGATAATTTTACGTTTCCATTTATCAATAAATTCGTGTGGCACGTGACAGTCCGAACAAATCGCTTTCACCCCGCTACGGTTTGAATAGTGGGCGGAAGCACGATATTCGGGTACAACGTCATTCATATGACAATCCGAACAGAATTGTTCGGTATTAGTATATTCCAAGCCTTTGTTAAAACCGCCCCAAGCTAAAATCCCTCCGATTGCGGAGATAAGGATTAATGCGCCTGCCGCCATTTTGCTAGGCGTACGGAACCAATTCCAAAATTTCTTAATCATTATGTTGCTCCTTATTTACCTTGCATTTGACGAATCGTTTCAAATTTATTTTGAATAATCGGATTTACATCCGTTTGTTGTACGTGGCATTGTAAACAGAAGTAACGACGCGGAGAGGTTCCTTCCGTCAATTTACCGTCGCGATCCATAAAATGCGTTTTAGGCACACGAGGCGCACCTGTTGTACTTGATACTTCCGGTGCATGGCAACCTAAACATTGGTTGGTATTTTTAGTTACTTGTAAACCACGAATACTATGCGGAACAAGCGGCGGTTGATGAGGGAAAGTCACCGGAATGTTACCGATATCTTTATGCGGGTTGGTATAAGCCGGCGCCACATTTTCCGGTAATTTATCCAGCGATAAATTTTGTGTTTCCGCTACTGCAAAACCTGTAATTGCAGTAAGGATAAGAGCGAGATATTTTCTCATTTTGGTTCACTCCATGATTTATACATTTTTTACTTCGATACTGCCTTGAAAACGTGTTCCAAAGGCAAAAACATTTTCCGGACAAACATCTATACAGCGTCCGCAGCTAATGCAATCTTTTGAAAGAACTATCGTACTGTCTTCCTGTTTACCGTGTAACGGCACTCTTAATACTTGCGGTTCAGGGCAAACGTTGTAGCAGTCCATACAACGGTCGCAACGAGCGCGATCCACCACATTTACTTTGATCACGCTTTTTGCGCCAATCAGCGCATAAGTCGCACCAATCGGACAAAGATGTCCGCACCAACCGTGTTCCACAATCAGTAAATCGAACAAGAAGACCACTGCGACCAACCAAAGCGTTGCGCCTAATCCGAATACAAAAACTCGACCGAGCGCGGCTACCGGATTGATCCATTCCCACAATAATGTGCCGGAAATCGCACTACCGACCAAAATCATCGCTAAAATCGCATAACGTAAATTACGCGGGATTTTAGCACTTTGGCGAATACCGAGTTTTCTACGTAACCAAGCTGCGGTATCCGTGACCATATTCATCGGACAAACCCAACCGCAGAACGCTTTACTTGCCACAACGGCATAAAACGCTACAACGATTAACGCACCTAAAATCGTCGTCCATTCCGGTAAATAACCGGTAGCCAGACTTTCCGCCGTAATCAGCGGATCGCTCATCGGAATCACGTCGAACAACATACTGCCGCTGTAATTACCTTTTAGAATCCAAACATTCCAAAACGGCCCGCTCAAAAACATCAAAATAATGCTTAGTTGGCTGATACGACGTAAGATTAAAAATCGATACGCTCTCCACCAACCTAATTTTTGTCGAGCCTCTAAACCGGCGTGTTGCGGTTTATTCGGGGTAAATTTTACTTCAGCCATTATTTAACCCCCTTGATATTTAAATCTAAATTAGGGAAATGTTCCGCTTCAGGTACGGTAGTCGAACTCGGTACGTAGTCATAAGTCGCACGATTCGGCGTCGCAACTTTTTGGTTCGGCTGTACTTTCATAAATTGATAAGTCGGCTCGTTCATACCTTCCGGTACACGCGCATCCATTGCCGGGCGTAAGCCGTCCGGATGCTGTTCTTCCAACAACGCTTTACCGGCATTTTGTTTCTCTTGCCAGCCTAAACGATAGTGACGTCCCAATAAGCCTTTAGCTAAGTCCATCGGTAACACTTTAATCGCCGCTTCTTCCAATACGCACGATTGTTCGCATTTACCGCAACCGGTACAAGCATCGGAATGAACGGTCGGAATTAACTTCGCATGAATATGCGTACGCGTATTCGGTACTTCTTCCAGCGTAATCGCTTTATCGATAAGCGGACATACTCGATAACATACGTCACAACGTAAACCTTGCCAGTTCAAACAAGTTTCATGGTCGAGTAATACCGCCAATCCCATACGAGCATCGTTAATATCGGTTAATTCCTCGCTTAACGCTCCGCTAGGGCAAGCATTCATACAAGGAATATCCACGCACATTTCACAAGGTTTGTCTCGCGCAATAAAATACGGAGTCCCCGCTTCCATCGGCGAAAGTAAACTTGCCAAATGCAGCATATCGTACGGACAGGCTTGTACGCATTGTCCGCAACGCGTACAAGAGGCTAAGAAATCCTTTTCCGGTAATGCACCCGGCGGTCGCAAAGCAACACCTTCTTTGGCGTTTGCTTGGTGCTGTTGCAATCCTAAGATCACTCCGACACCACAAATACCGACTGCGGTTCTGGTCGCATTTTTCAAAAATTGGCGACGATTCGGGTCAAGTTTCATAGTAGTATCCTTATCTTACCCTCGCCCCTTGCGGGAGAGGGACAGATAAAAATTGCGTAAGGCAATTTTTATCAGGGAGAGGGGAAATTCATATTAAATTTAACCGCTTACCCTCTCTCTGGCTAACTCACTAAACGTTTCGTTAGCCTGTCTCTCTCCCATAAAGGGAGAGAGTAAAATGTCTCATTAAGCCTTAACCACTTTAACCGCACATTTTTTGTAGTCGGTCTCACCTGAAATCGGATCGGTTGCATCTAAAGTTAATTTATTGGCTAACTGTCCCGCATCGAAGAAGGTGGTATAAATTAAGCCTTTCGGACATTTATTACGACCGCGTGTATCCAAGTGAGTAACAATTTCACCGCGACGGGTAATTAATTTCACTTTATCACCGTGACGTAACCCGCGAGCTTTAGCATCGTCCGGATGCATCCAGCAAAGGTTATTCGGGAACGAACGGTGTAATTCCGGTACACGACGTGTCATCGTACCTGTATGCCAATGTTCAAGAACACGACCGGTACATAACCATAAATCGTACTCTTCGTCCGGACTTTCCGCTGGCTCTTCGTAAGGTACGCCTAAGATAATCGCTTTCTTATCCGGATAGCCGTAGAACGACACGCCTTCACCCGCTTTGACGTACGGGTCGAAGCCTTCACGGTAACGCCATAAGGTTTCTTTACCGTCCACTACCGGCCAACGTAAACCGCGCACTTGATGGTAAGTATCAAAGTCGGCTAAGTCATGTCCATGACCGCGACCGAATGCCGCATATTCTTCAAATAAACCTTTTTGTAAGTAGTAGCCGAAGTGTTCCGCTTCATCATTGATATAACCCGGTATGTTAGTCGGCGTATCGAATTTATCCACTTGACCGTTTTTATACAGCACTTCGTAGAGAGTTTTACCGCGATATTCCGGCATTTGTGCAAGTAACGCTTCATCCCATACTTCGTCGGTTTTGAAGTATTTAGAGAATTCAACGATTTGCCATAAGTCTGATTTTGACTCGCCCGGACCTTTCACTTGCTGACGCCAGAATTGGGTACGACGTTCCGCATTACCGTAAGCACCTTCTTTTTCCACCCACATACAAGTCGGAAGGATTAAGTCCGCCGCGACCGCAGAAACTGACGGATAAGGGTCGGAAACCACGATAAAGTTTTCTGGATTACGCCAACCCGGGAAAGTTTCTTCATTAATATTCGGACCGCCTTGCATATTATTGGTACAAAGTTGCCATAAGAAGTTAAGTTTACCGTCTTTTAACATACGGCTTTGCATTACTGCGGAATAGCCCGGTACGGTCGGAATCGTACCTTTCGGTAATTTCCAAGATTTTTCTACGATTTCAACGTGTTTCGGGTTGGTTACCACCATATCCGCCGGTAAACGATGTACGAAAG
Organism: Actinobacillus lignieresii; assembly: GCF_900444945.1. Lineage (NCBI taxonomy): Bacteria > Pseudomonadati > Pseudomonadota > Gammaproteobacteria > Pasteurellales > Pasteurellaceae > Actinobacillus > Actinobacillus lignieresii. The sequence goes on from NZ_UFRM01000001.1 coordinate 1,665,628, forward strand.
TACCCACTTCACGCGCCGTACCGCAAGCTGACGGCTGACCGGTTAATGAGAACGGACCGCAACCCGGAATTGAAATTTTACCGGTAAGTAAATGCACGTTATAAACCATTTGGTTTACCCATACGCCTCGAGTATGTTGGTTAAAGCCCATAGTCCAGAAAGACACTAACGTTTGTTTCGGATCCGCATACATTTTCGCAAGCGTTTCCAACTGATCTTTCGGCACGCCGGAAATTTCGTGCGCTTTTTCTAATGTATAAGGCTCAACGATTTTCTTAAATTCTTCGAAATCGGAATCATACATTTTGCCGGCGGTCTTCGCATTTTTCGCCGCTTTTTGACGAGGGTGATCCGGACGTAAACCGTAACCGATATCCGTTTCGCCGCGTTTGAATTTGGTATGTTTATTAACGAAATCCCAGTTTACTTTATCGTTTTGGATAATGTAGTTGGCGATATAGTTAAGAATCGCTAAATCCGAATGCGGTTTAAAAATAATCGGCGTATCCGCCAATTCAAACGAACGGTGTTCAAATGTGGACATTACCACCACTTTCACTTTATCGTCCGATAAACGGCGATCGGAAATACGGCTCCATAAAATCGGGTGCATTTCCGCCATATTCGAACCCCAAAGCACGAACGCATCGGTTTTCTCAATATCGTTATAGCAGCCCATCGGTTCATCCATACCGAAAGTACGCATAAAGGCTACCGCCGCAGACGCCATACAGTGACGCGCATTCGGGTCGATAGTGTTAGAACGTAAACCGCCTTTCCAAAGTTTAACTTTCGCATAACCTTCAAAAATAGTAGTTTGACCTGATGAGAACATACCGACCGAATTCGGTTCTTTTTTCTTCAGAATGTCTTTTACTTTCTCCGCCATAATGGTGAAAGCCTGATCCCAAGAAACCGGGGTAAAATCGCCTTCTTTATGGAATTTACCGTCTTTCATACGTAATAAAGGCGTTTGTACACGGTCTGCGCCGTACATAATTTTTGATAAGAAGTAACCTTTAATACAGTTTAAACCGCGGTTTACTTCCGCATCCGGGTCACCTTGGGTCGCAACTACGCGGCCGTCTTTGGTACCGACCAGTACGCTACAACCCGTACCGCAGAAACGGCATGGTGCTTTATCCCATCTAATACCGTCATCAGCAGCATAAACATTTTTTACAGGAATCGTCATTCCTGCCGCAGCAGCCGCAGCCATCGCCGCATTTGCTTTCATAAAATCTCTACGATTGAGTTCCATAATGTTTCCCACTTTTATAAAAAAATTAAAACTATTGTTCATCCAGATAATTGGAAATTAACGATACGACAATCACACCGTCAATATCCTTTACCTGATCGATTAAATCGGCTAAAGCAAGCTGTCTGTCACTCTCAAGTGTCACTACCAGTTTGCCTTCCTCGGCTTTCTCACCGTGAATTTCTGCAAACGGAATGGTAAGAATGTCCGCTTTCACTTGCGCTAATTTTGCTGGTTTTGCTTGAACGACTAAGCTACATACATACCAGTTTTTCGCTTCGTTTAAGTTTTCCGTACTCATTGCTAAAGTTCATTCCTTAAAATTGATATTGCGGAAGTAGGACAAACCGATAGGCAAGCGCCACAACCGTTACAAGCGGTTAAATCCAGTTGCAAAGTTGCAATGCCACCCAATGCGGGGCGAAAACGAATGGCTCTGCTTTCACAACCGTCTCCGCAACTTCTACATTCAACCCGCTGTTTTAATAAGCAGTTTTCTTTAATTTCGACCTTATGCCGCCATGCTTCTTCCGTTGTAGCCAAAAACACATCCGACTCACAACTTTTCACACAAGCTTCACAAAAAGTGCATTCGCCGCGACTAAAATCAATCTCGGGATAACCGCCCGCCCCTTTCACAATAATTTGTGTTTCACAGGCGGATATGCAATTATCGCAAGCGGTGCATTTTTCATAAAAATCTGCAAGATTTGTCCAAGGCGGGCGAATCGCATGATGTCCTTGCTGCCTTACCTGCTCGGTTTGTAACGCATTTAAAAAATGACCGCGTAAGAAACTACGTCGAGGTAAAGATTGTTGGCTGAACTCGGACAAAACACACCTACGGCAAAGAAAACTAAATAATGAATATTATCGGTTTTTACTGATCCGCTTTCATCACTCCAACGAGGTATTTGCCTAAGAACCGAAGGAAAGATTGATTATTATCAAAGAATAATTAAGGGAAGTTTTGTATGTAAAGACGGATTTCGAGGATAATTAAGAACCGTTATTATTTAGCTGAGAAATGTTATGAATCATCTGATTATTTACGCCCATCCTAACCCGCAAAGTTTTAACCGTGCGATACTTCAACAAGCCGTTCGGGCAAGTTCCGATCATCAAGTTACTGTACGTGATTTATACAGTTTAAATATTCATCCGAATTTGGCTTGGCAAGAATTCCAAGACAGCCTCACCGGTAAATATGCGGCACAAATCCAAACCGAACATCAATATTGGCAACAAGCCGATGTCATCACTTTTATTTATCCGCTTTGGTGGATGGGTTTTCCGGCAATTTTAAAAGGCTATTTAGACCGAGTGCTGACCTACGGCTTCGCCTACACCAATGGCGAAACCGAAAGTATCGGTTTATTAAAAGGCAAGAAAATGCAACAGTTTGTCACCATGGGCAACAGCAATCAGAAATATGCGGGCAAAGGTTTCTTAAAATCGCTTGACGATACGCTCGGCAACGGATTGTTTAGCTTCTGCGGTATTGAAAATGTAAAAATGCACTATTTAGGTGACGTCGGTTTAAAAGAAACCGATTATGCCGCCATTTTGCAACAAGTTGAGCAGAATTGCAGAGAAATGTTGAGATAATATAAAAATGAAAGCGGTTGATTTTAATAGGAAATTTGTAAATCTTTCCTCAAAATCAACCGCTTGTTTTCGCAATTTAAATTAGTTACCCGCTAACAAATACTCACGTAATTTGGCGAAATCCGCCGGCATAGTGTCGGATAATAATTCCATTTTGTTATGTTTATCCAATGCTTCCGGTAGTGGTAATTCGATGTTAAGAATACGTTCTACGCTTTCTTTGAATTTTGCCGGGTGAGCGGTGCAGAGGAAAATACCGGTTTCGCCCGCTTGAAGCTGATCTTTTAACACTTGGTAAGCGATCGCACCGTGCGGTTCGCATAAGTAACCTTCAGCATATTGTGCTTTTAATGCCGCTTCGGTTTCTGCATCATTTAATGCAGCCGAACCTAAATCGGTTAGCGCCCAGCCGTTGCGTTTAAATAATTCTTCCACGCGCGGCCAGTTGTTCGGTCGGCTTACGTCCATTGCGTTTGAAAGCGTTGCTACCGTTGCGTTCGGTTCCCATTTACCTGATTTTAAATAACGTGGCACGGTATCGTTCGCATTAGTTGAAGCGATAAAACGTTTGATTGGTAAACCTAGCGTTTTTGCGATTAAACCAGCGGTTAAGTTACCGAAGTTACCGCTTGGTACCGAAACTACGACGTCGGCACGTTTTGCTTTCGGTAATTGCGCTACCGCTTCAAAGTAATAACAAACTTGCGCTAATAAACGGCTGATATTGATTGAGTTTGCAGAATTTAAGCCGATCGCTTGACGTAATTCAGCATCGTCAAACGCTTGTTTTACTAACGCTTGGCAAGCGTCAAAATCCGATTCAATCGCAACGGTACGAATGTTACCGCCTAAGGTACAGAATAATTTTTCTTGTAACGGGCTGATTTTGCCTTTCGGATAAAGGATCACTACATTGATATTTTCTAAACCATAGAATGCGTGCGCTACCGCCGCACCGGTGTCGCCTGAGGTTGCGGTTAAAATGGTGATTTTGCCGTTACCACGCACGCTTGCCAGTGCTTGCGCCATAAAACGACCGCCGAAGTCTTTAAACGCCAATGTCGGGCCGTGGAACAGCTCAAGTGCAAAAATATCGTCATTCACTTTTGCTAATGGTGCCGAGAAAGTAAATGCGTTTTTTACCATTGCATTTACTGTTTCTTGCGGAAGTTCGTCACCAATCAGTGCTGCAAGAATTTTCTGACTACGCTCAACTAAAGGTAAATCCAGTAAAGCATCAATATCGTCAAATTTCGGTAACACTTCAGGGAAAAATAACCCCTGATCCTTACCTAAACCTTGGCGCACGCCTTGTGCGAAATTAACTTGTTCTTCGGGGTGTTTGATGTTGTATAAGTTCATTAGGAAAAGTCCTTTATTATTAAGTATTAAGAGTGATTTGTCAGATTCTAGCTATTATCCTTAGTTAGTCAATGCAAAAGGCGTAAATAAGCGGTATTATTTGCGCAAATTTTTACAAAAAGGAAACCTGCTATGAAAACAACAATTCGAAAAATATCCGCTCGAAAAAGCATTGCTTTAGTGGCGCACGACAGTTGTAAACAAAGTCTGATTCAATGGACGCTACAACACAAAGCGAGTTTAACGCCGCATACCTTATATGCAACCGGTACGACCAGACATCTGTTAGCTCGTGAAAGCGGTTTAAACATCCAAGCGTTATTAAGCGGTCCGATGGGCGGCGATCAACAGTTAGGCGGACTGATTGCAGAGAAAAAAAATCGATATGCTGATTTTCTTTTGGGATCCGATGAACGCCGCACCGCACGATCCGGATGTCAAAGCGTTAATGCGTATTGCGACGGTTTGGAACATTCCGGTAGCGATCAACGAAACCAGTGCCAATTTCCTGCTCAGTGCCGCACTATTCGATCAGGAAATCGGAATTAACGTACCGGATTACGACGGTTATCTCGCCGAACGTTTAGCTTAAACCGTTCGCTTTGCTCTTGTTCAAGCGGTCGGATTTGCTTTAAAATTTGCAAAAATTCAGCTGAATTCGACCGCTTCCTATCATGAAAAACTTCCTAAAAACATTCCGATTCGATTGGTTATCGGAAAATATGATTAAAACGCTACCGATCTTTATTTCAATTAATCTGGTTTCGCTCGTCGTGTGGCAACTGCAAATGTCACATTTGGCGATGTCGCTGATATTAGGGGTTATCGCCGGCGGTTTGGTGGATTTGGATAATAGCCCGACCGGCAGAGTTAAAAATCTGGTATTAAGTTTACTTGCCTTTGCCGTTTCATCGTTAGGCGCACAATTTTCACTCAGTTTCGGTTGGCTGTTTTTACCGGCGGCAATGTTAAGTACCTTTATTTTAGTGATGCTCGGTGCAATCGGACAACGCTACAGTACGATTGCGTTCGGTTCGTTAATCGTTGCGGTTTACACCAGTTTGGTCTATACCCCGGAAAGTATTTGGTACGGCAATATGTTGATGATCTTGTCCGGCGCATTAATTTACGGGGTGGTGGCGTTAATCGTGCATTTATGTTTCCCAAATCGTATCGTTCAGGAAAACTTAGCCAAAGCCTACGATGCGTTAGGCGCCTATTTACAAGCCAAATCGGAATATTTCGACCCCGATGACGATGATCTCGCCGCCAAACAGCTTGCTTTAGCCAAAGCGAACCAGCAAATTATCCAAACTTTCGACCAAACGCGGATTTCGTTGTTTTATCGCTTGCAAGGGCGTAACCGCCATAGCCGTACCCATCATTTGCTTCGTTATTATTTTACCGCACAGGATATTTGGGAGCGGGCAAGTTCCAGCCATTATCAATATCACGAATTGTTTCAACAATTAAATAACAGCGATTTGATGTTCCGTTTCCAACGTGTAATGGAATTACAGGCGATTGCCTGCCAGCGAGTTGCTTCGGCATTACGTCACGGCGAAAGCTATCAGCATAGCGCAAGAGGAGAAAAAGCCTTACAAGGGTTACTTAACTCGCTGCATTTCCATAGCGAACGGGGCTTAAAATCCGCTCATCGTTGGCAATCTATTGCGGAAAACCTACGGAATATCGAAGGGCAATTAAACCAAATCGAACAAGAAAACGGTGTGGACGACTTACGTAAAGACGTAGTGAAATCCACCCGCTTGATTGCGGAGAATGTATCCGGTCTTAGAAATATGCTTAACGCGATTCGTAGCCAATGTACGCTGTCTTCACAACTATTCCGCCATGCGATTCGCTTATCTATCGTGGTGTTCGCCTGCAGTTTAGTCGTGCAATTATTAAATTTGGACGGTAAAGGCTATTGGATTTTACTAACCGCCGTATTTGTCTGCCAACCGAATTATGCCGCAACCAAAAAACGGTTGATTCAACGTATTATCGGTACGGTATTAGGCGTATTTGTCGGCTTCCTGTTCCAATATTTTGCACCGAGTTTAGAAGCGCAGCTCGGACTTATCAGCATTACCGGCAGCTTATATTACTTCTTCCGCATCAGTAATTACGGTTTCTCAACCTTCTTTATTACATTACTGGTGTTTGTAAGTTTAGACGTTTCCGGTTTAGGGGCGGAAAACGCTCTATTACCGCGTTTATTCGATACTCTCATCGGCACGGCATTAGCGTGGTTTGCGGTTTCGTTTATTTATCCGGACTGGAAATACCTCAATCTGCATCGCAATTTACAAAGCACGCTTGTCGCCAGCGGACAATATCTACGCCATATTTTGGCGCAATTGCAATTCGGGTATAACGACCAATTAGCCTATCGTGTCGCCCGCCGTGACGTACATAATAATATTTCGGCATTAAGTGCGGTGATTTCTAATATGCACGGCGAACCTAAAAAATATCGAGAAGTGCTGGACTTTGCGCCGAAACTATTAGGCGTAACCTATACGTTGCTCGGTTATATTTCGGCATTAGGCGCATATCGAGTGGAAAGTTCGGAATTAAGTCATAATATTGATTTTTCGGCGATCTTTTTCAGTAAGGGAAAACAGGTGGTCGATATATTAGATGCGATCACACAGATGAAAGATAGCGAATCCGTTCCTCTGCAACTCAGTGAAATCGATATGGCTCTCAATCATTTCGAACAGACTTATCAAGACGGCGGCGATAAGCTCGCTCTGGTATTGGTTCAACAACTGCGTATGATTACTCAGTTGTTACCGCAATTACAACGCTTGGTGAATAAAGAACAACTTTATCGGGAATAACACTCAAACAAGCGGTCGGATTCGGCAAAAAAATAACAAAATATTCGTTAAATTCGACCGCTTCTTTTTATCTCAACGAAGAAAGAGCGGCGCGATATTCATCGGATTGTTGTAATAAAATATAAGCGGCTTGGCGCAGCTTATCGACATCTTCTTCGGGCAAATAAAACGAAGTACTGATGTTCAGCACGTTTTTTTTCAATTCGCCTTCCGGCAGATCTTTCAAACTCAAACCGACAAAATGCAATCGAATTTTCTGCCTTTTCTGAGTTACGGCATATTTATTCCACGCATCGGTAAAAGTACGAAAACGACGTAAGGTATTTTGAGTCGTTTTATCAATCGGCACGTTAATAATCGTATTAATCACATCGGTTACGCTCGGCACGTTTGCAGTCGTGTCTATTTCATTCGTGACTTCGTTTTGCGCATTCACATTAATCACGATAATATTCTTAATTCGGCTCTGTCGAATGATTTGATAAAGCTGTTCCATACCGAACGCTTCGGAAATATCCAACAAACCGGCTAAACCCAAATTATCGGTTAAACCGCCATCGACCAAATGCACAAACGGGCGTTCTCGACTATTTTGGTAAAGCGTCAGCATATGCTTGGTTTCTTGAATATTTTTGGTGGTTAAACCGTTTACCGTCTGCTCACGTACTACGAACTCTTTCGGCATCTTAAACCGACAATTTCCGCCGTTATTATTAAGCGTTAAAGGTGCAAAAATCAGCGGTACGGCACTGGATGCCGCCACCGCACGCGCAATTTCCAAATCATTGAGGTTTAGACAAAGCCCGTCGAACGTTTCTTGCGTAAAGCTGAACTTCTGCCCCATATTCATATCAGTTGCGCTGATCACGGCAAAAGGTCCTTTGCGATTTTTCTCTAAATCCTCGAACGTTTTTCCCTTATACAGCGCAATATTGAGCTGTTCTTGAAGCAAATCGCCTCTGCCGAATTGCGGAGAAGTTAAACGCGGAACATTGGAAAGCGAAAAGACTTGACCGATGACTTCTCGCTGAAAATTTCTTTTCAGAAATTTTTCCTCGAATTTAGGAATGACATCTCGTCCTTCCAAAGCGAAATAACCGGCTAACACCGAACCGCCGGATACGCCGTACACCAAATCGATATTATCAATTAGGCTCGAACCTTTCGCCGCCGGACGAATATGTTCCAATTTAAGTTGTTCTAATACGCCGTAACCGAGGGCCGCCGCTCGCGTACCGCCGCCGGAAAACATTAGGATAACGAGATTACCGTCTTCGGTATTTTTATTGATGGTGGATTGTAAACGGTAGCCTTGATCAGGGGTAATTTGCGTAATGGATTGAACCGGTTGATAAGAAACCAAGCTACAGGCGGATATGCCCAGTACAGCGATTAGCCCTATAGATTTTTCTAATAATGTTATCGGCTTCATACGCGGCTATCTCATCAACACGGTTAAGATAATGGAAACGTAAATAATAATTTATAGATAAGAATAACGATGATAAACAAGAAAACAAGCAATCCATTTTAATCTCCTTTAAAACTTCTCAAAATGGATTGCTTATTTTATTAAAGCTAGAGTTTGTAAATCACCGACTTACCTGAAGGTAAGGCAACCGCAATCTGTAGCTGTCCGCCGATAGCGTCGATATAACGTTGAATGGAAGATAATTTTATATCCGTTCCCCGTTTTTCCAACGCCACAACGGAAGGCTGGCTAATTTGTAATTTATTAGCGATCTCTTGTTGCGTAATTTGCAGTTCTTCACGTAAATGGCTTAATTTTAAATCTAAACACATCGTCGTTTCTTCAGCGAATGTTTTCAGACGATTGAGTTTATTATGTTTTAAGATTTCTCTTAGCTTTTTTTCTTTCATTTTAATAACCTCTTTTTAGTGCGACAAATAAATTGTAATCAATTTAAAGCCAGTTTCGAACCCTATAGGATAAACGGGTAAAATGCACGAGAAAAATATTAATTTTGCGATCTGGATCGCAAAATCGAAAAAAATAACTTGCATTTTGCTAAAAAATTAAGCGGTCGATTTCTTTGCAAGATTTGCATTGAAATCAACCGCTTACTTTAGAAGGATACAATCAAAATTCTAACTAGATATTACCGCTACCGTCATCTAAATGCGCACGGATAAACCATTGTAATTTTTCTAACGCACTAATTTGGCCTACTAATAAATCTTCGCTAACCGGATCTAAATGACCGTTATGCTCAAGCACCACTCGATGCGCTTCAATATTATGCGAGTAATACGAATCGATCATTTTTAAATGATCCTGTACCGTCGCACGACCTAACGGATATTCAGGCGTTTGACGAGTCGCAACTAAATTACCGGATAAACCGTTCGGCGCTACGCCTAATGTCGCCATACGTTCGGCAATTTCATCTACAAATTCACGTACTTCATCAACTTGGCTATCCAGCATTTCGTGTATCCCGATAAAACCTTTACCAACGACATTCCAGTGTACGTGTTTTAAAATCATCGCCAATTCGTTTAAACCTTGTAAGCGCATTTGTAACGCATCGGCAATTAAATGACCGGTAGAAACGGTTAAACCCGGAACGGTGTGAGTAGCATTTTTATTTACGTCTGCGCTAAGTGCTTGTGCTTGGGTACTTAAAGTTAATACTGGGAAAGTAATAGTATTAGTTGTCATAATTTATACTCCTATTGATTTCTTTTTCATCATTTAACTGGGCAAATTATGAGTAAAATTCACAATACTGTCTAATTGTTATTACTGATAAGTACGATAGGTATTAATAGATAAAACTAATTAAATAAGGTTATATAAATAGGTTATTTCTATTAATGATTCTGAAATTCATTTGCAATAAGTTTATTATCCACCATAAGTAAATAGTTATTCCACAAATGTGATATTTATCCACTCATATTTTCCATTTACAATACTCCTAATCACAACAGCGGTCAAATACCGTATCAAATCACCAAGTTTAAGGAATTTAAAATGTTACAAGTCAGAAAAGCAAATGAACGAGGCGACGGTTCATTCGATTGGTTGGAAAGTTATCATACGTTCTCTTTTGCCAATTATTATGATCCGAAGCATATCCATTTTTCACATCTACGAGTAATTAATGAAGATTTTATCGCACCGGCACGCGGTTTCGGTATGCATCCGCACGACAATATGGAAATCCTCACTTATGTACTTAACGGGCGTGTCGCTCATAAAGACAGTATGGGTAACCAAACCGAAGTAAAAGCGGGCGAATTCCAAATTATGTCGGCAGGGACGGGCGTTTTCCATTCGGAAATCAATCCGGATCTGGAAGAAACCTTACATCTTTATCAAATTTGGATTATCCCGAATCAAAAAGACGTAACTCCTCGTTACAGCCAAGATAAGTTTGCCGATCGTGAAGGCGGTACGTTAATTTTATCGCCGACCGCCGAACAAGGTTCGTTTAAAATTTATCAGGATATGAAATTGTGGCGTTATCAATATGCGGCAAATAAAAATGCGCAAATCGAATTGGATAGCAACCGTTCATACTGGCTACAAGTGGTAAAAGGTCAATTAAGCGTAAACGGTACAAAACTTGAAACCAGCGATGCGTTAGGCATTCGTGCCGAACAACTATTAACGATTGAAACCGATAGCGACGTTGAATTTTTATTATTCGATTTAGTTTAAACATTAACCACGGAATTTACGCCGTGGTTTTTTTATTTTAATTTGCGCAAACGTTTGCGCAATGTCTAGTCAAACAATCGAAACGGCGTTATACTCATCGCTCCCATCTAATAATATGCAAACTCGAGGAAGCGACAATGAGCAATTCAGTTATTACCGTTATCGGTAAAGACCGTGTAGGTATCGTGTACGACGTATCAAAAATCTTAGCGGAAAATCAAATTAATATCGTGAATATCAGCCAACAATTAATGGATGACTTTTTTACGATGGTAATTTTGGTGGATACCGCCAAATGTGCCAAATCATTCCCGGAATTAGCCGAGTTTTTCACGCAAGAAAGTAAAAAGCTGGCGTTAGATATTCGTATTCAAAACGAAGAAATTTTCAAAGCGATGCACCGTATTTAAGGGAGTGGCGAAATGAGTATTCAATCCAGCGAAATTATTGAAACGATAAAAATGGTCGCCGACCAGAACTTTGACGTGCGCACCATTACCATCGGTATCGATTTACACGACTGTATCAGTGCCGATATCGATCAATTAAACCAAAATATTTATCAAAAAATTACCACCATCGGCAAAGACTTAGTCGAAACCGCCAAAATTCTTTCCGCCAAATACGGCATACCTATCGTTAATCAGCGTATTTCCGTCACGCCTATCGCACAAATTGCCGCAGCAACGAAAGCGGATTCTTATGTTTCTATCGCACAAACACTCGACCGTGCGGCAAAAGCAATCGGCGTATCTTTTATCGGCGGATTTTCCGCATTAGTGCAAAAAGGGATGTCGCCTTCCGATGAAGTTTTAATTCGCTCGATTCCGGAAGCGATGAGAACCACCGATATCGTGTGTAGTTCGATCAATATCGGCTCAACCCGTGCCGGTATTAATATGGATGCGGTAAAACTTGCCGGCGAAACGATTAAACGTACCGCCGAGATTACTCCGGAAGGTTTCGGCTGTGCCAAAATTGTGGTGTTCTGTAATGCGGTGGAAGACAATCCGTTTATGGCGGGTGCATTCCACGGTTCGGGTGAAGCGGATGCGATTATTAATGTCGGGGTTTCCGGCCCGGGTGTGGTAAAAGAAGCGTTAGAAAATTCCAATGCGACAACCTTAACCGAAGTAGCGGAAGTCGTGAAGAAAACCGCATTTAAAATCACCCGCGTCGGTGAGTTGATCGGGCAAGAAGCGGCAAAAATGCTGAATATTCCGTTCGGTATTTTAGACTTATCGCTTGCACCGACACCGGCAGTCGGCGATTCCGTTGCGCGTATTTTAGAAGCGATGGGCTTAAGCGTATGCGGTACGCACGGTACGACCGCAGCCTTAGCATTGTTAAATGATGCGGTGAAAAAAGGCGGTATGATGGCGTCCAGCTCTGTCGGCGGTTTAAGCGGTGCGTTTATTCCGGTATCGGAAGATGAAGGGATGATAGCTGCTGCGGAAAGCGGTATCTTAACGCTAGATAAATTGGAAGCGATGACAGCCGTTTGTTCGGTCGGTTTAGATATGATCGCCGTACCGGGTAAAACGCCGGCACATACCATTTCCGGTATTATCGCCGATGAAGCGGCAATCGGTATGATCAACAGCAAAACTACGGCGGTACGTATTATTCCGGTAACCGGCAAAGATGTCGGCGAAAGCGTCGAATTTGGCGGTTTACTCGGTTATGCGCCGATTATGCCGGTTAAAGAAGGCTCGTGCGAAGTGTTTGTGAATCGCGGCGGACGTATTCCGGCACCGGTTCAATCAATGAAAAACTAATCGCTATTTAGCTTTAAAACTTATAAAAAGCGGTCAATTTCAATAGGAATTTTGCAAAAATCCTGAGAAATTGACCGCTTGTTTTTTATATCTTCACTTTCTTAGGCTTATTTACCGATACAGAACGAGCTGAAAATATTGCCTAGCAGATCATCCGAGGTAAATTGACCGGTAATTTCGCTTAACGCATTTTGTACCATACGCAATTCTTCTGCGAGTAATTCGCCGGCGAAGAATTGGGTTAATTGGATATGACCGCGTTCTAAATGCTCTGCGGCGGTTTCCAACGCCTGTAAGTGACGGCGGCGAGCTAAGAAGCCGCCCTCGGTCGAGCTTTGATAACCCATTGATTTTTTAAGGTGCTCACGCAGTAAGTCCACGCCCACTTTGGTTTGTGCCGATAAACGAATCAAAGTAAAACCGTCCAACTCTTGTAAGCCTTCAGCCTCGCCGGATAAATCCACTTTGTTACGAATCACGGTAACCGGAATGTTTTGCGGTAATTTGGCTAAAAAGTCCGCCCATTCGGTCTTAAATGCTTCCGCCGTTTGTTCGGTGCTGTCGATCATCAATAATACGTGATCCGCCTGTTCGATCTCATCCCACGCACGTTGGATCCCGATTTTCTCCACCTCATCGCTCGCTTCACGTAAACCGGCGGTATCAATAATATGCAGCGGCATACCGTCAATGTGAATATGCTCACGCAATACGTCACGGGTAGTACCGGCGATATTTGTTACAATCGCCGCTTCTCTGCCCGCTAAAGCGTTTAACAGGCTCGATTTACCGGCATTCGGGCGACCGGCAATCACCACTTTCATCCCTTCACGCAAAATCGCACCTTGTTTCGCTTCTTTGCGTACGCCGTTCAGTTGGCGAATAATATCGTTTAAATGCCCTTCGATTTTGCCGTCCGCTAAAAAATCGATTTCTTCATCGGGAAAATCAATCGCCGCTTCCACATAGGTGCGCAGGTAAATGACCGAATCGACTAGCTGATTAATCTTATTAGAGAACTCGCCTTGTAGCGATTTTAACGCCGAACGTGCCGCCTGTTCGCTGGTCGCATCAATTAAATCGGCAATCGCTTCCGCTTGTGCGAGGTCGAGTTTATCGTTTAAAAAGGCTTGCTCGGAAAACTCGCCGGCACGGGCAATACGTATGCCTTTAATTGTTAAAATACGTTTCAGTAAAATATCTAAGATGACTTGACCGCCATGCCCTTGCAGTTCTAACACGTCTTCTCCGGTAAACGAATTCGGCGCTTTAAAGAACAATGCAATACCTTGGTCTAACACCGTGCCGTCTTGATCTTTAAACGGTAAGTAATTGGCAAGACGAGGTTTTAGCTCTTTGCCCAGCACTTCTTTTGCCACCTCTTGAGCCAACGGCCCCGAGATGCGTAAAATGCCCACGCCCCCACGACCAATCGGGGTTGCCTGAGCAACAATCGTATCTTTCATTTGGATCCCTTCTTATTAAAGAAGCGGTCGTTTTTGCAAAAAAATTTGCAAATCGGACCGCTTGTAATCGTTCTATTATAGCATAAAACGGAAGGTACTACATTTTATGATTTAAGTTCCGCTTAAGCTAAAACCGCTAATGCCGCTTCGTAATTCGGTTCGTTTTTAATTTCGGAAACCAATTCGCTGTGTAACACGCGATTATTTTCGTCTAATACGATAACGGAACGTGAAGTTAAACCGGCAAGCGGACCGCTTTGAATATCAACGCCTAATGCGTTATGCGCCGCTTTATTACGGAATGTTGAAAGGGTTTGTACGTTTTCGATCCCTTCCGCACCACAGAAACGCGCCTGTGCAAAAGGTAAATCGGCGGAAATACAAAGCACAACCGTATTGCTTAAATCAGCCGCTTTTTGGTTAAACACACGTACTGAAGTCGCACATACACCGGTATCGATACTTGGGAAAATATTTAATACTTTACGTTTTCCGGCAAAACTTGCTAACGCCACATTTTCCAAACCGTTATTCACTAGGCTAAAATCGGCAACCGTATCGCCCACTTGTGGAAAAATACCGGCAACGGTAATCGGATTATCCATTAAAGTTACATTACTCATCTTAAACATCCTCTGGTTGAAAAGTAAAACTAATATAGCGGCTTTTATTCCGCATTTAAACCTTTTAATAAAATAAGTAAAATTTGCTATACTTCGGTAAATTTTTAAGAAGCGTCGTCTTCATTTAAACTCAAGGTTATTTATGTTAAAAATTCTTCGTATCCTTTTAATCGCCGTTCTTGCGATTATGATTTCCCTTATCGGAACACTCTATGCGTTTGTGCGTTTTCGCCATCCGAGTTCGGTCGGCGTCGTCGCTAAAATGTATGCGGCGATGCATCGTTTAGTCGGCTTAAAAGTCATTTACCGCCCTCGTCCGGCATTTAATCAGTCGGCGATTTACATCGCTAATCATCAAAACAATTACGATATGCTTACCATTGCCGGTATGGTGCCGCCTCGCACGGTAACCATCGGTAAAAAGAGTCTGATTTGGATTCCGTTTTTCGGCTTGGTTTATTGGGCGACCGGTAATATCTTTATCAACCGTGAAAAGCGCAGTAGTGCGATCAGCACAATGAATAAAGTCGGGGAAATTATTCGCGAACGTCAAATTTCGATTTGGATGTTCCCGGAAGGTACCCGCAGCCGCGGCAGAGGTTTATTACCGTTTAAAACCGGTGCATTCCACACGGCAATTGCCGCCGGCGTGCCGATTGTACCTATCGTCTGTTCTTCGCTACATAATAAAGTCGATTTAAACCGTTGGAATAACGGCGTGGTCATTTGTGAAACGTTAGAACCGATTGATACCAGCGGTTACAACCGTGATAACATCAAAGAATTAATCGAAAAAAGTTATGCCGTGATGTCGGCGAAAATCGAAGCGTTGGATGCGGAGGTTGCCGCATTAGAAGCCAATAAAGAAACAAAGTAATTAAAGATGATGAATCTGACCAGAAGACAATTACTTACTCGTTCGGCGGTTGCCGCAACGATGTTTTCCGCACCGAAAACCTTATGGGCGGCAGAACGCCAACCGCTAAAAATCCCACCGATTATCGACGTCGGTCGCGGTCGTCCTGTGCGTTTGGATTTACGTCCGGCACAAACTCAGTTCGACAAAGGCAAACTGGTTGATGTTTGGGGCGTAAACGGTCAATATCTTGCGCCTACGGTGCGAGTCAAATCCGATGATTTTGTGAAACTGACCTATGTGAATAACTTGCCGCAAACGGTAACGATGAATATTCAGGGGCTGTTAGCTCCGACCGAAATGATCGGTTCCATTCATCGCAAACTGGAGGCTAAAAGCAGTTGGTCGCCGATTATCTCGATACATCAACCGGCTTGTACCTGTTGGTATCACGCCGATACGATGCTCAATTCGGCGTTCCAAATTTACCGAGGTTTAGCCGGGCTGTGGATTATCGAAGACGAGCAAAGTAAAAAAGCGAATTTACCGAATAAATACGGCGTAAACGATATTCCGCTGATTTTACAAGATCAGCAGCTCAACAAACAGGGCGTACAAGTTTTAGATGCCAATCAAAAACAGTTTTTCGGGAAACGTCTGTTCGTTAATGGGCAAGAATCCGCCTATCACCAAGTAGCGCGAGGCTGGGTACGTTTACGTATCGTAAACGCCTCGCTATCGCGTCCTTATCAATTACGCTTAGACAATGATCAACCGTTACATTTAATTGCAACCGGTGTCGGTATGTTAGCCGAACCCGTGCCGTTAGAAAGCATTACTCTTGCTCCTTCCGAACGAGTGGAAGTCTTGGTCGATCTCAATGAAGGTAAAACCGTTTCACTGATAAGCGGTCAAAAGCGAGACATTTTTTACCAAGCGAAAAACCTGTTCAGTGACGATAACGAATTAGCCGACAACGTGATTTTGGAACTGCGTCCGGAAGGTATGGCGGCGGTGTTCAGTAATAAACCGAGTTTACCGCCGTTTGCAACCGAAGATTTTCAATTAAAAATTGCGGAAGAACGTCATTTGATTATTCGTCCGTTCGATCGTTTGATTAATCAAAAACGCTTTGATCCGAAACGGATTGATTTTAATGTGAAACAAGGCAACGTCGAACGCTGGTATATTACCAGTGATGAAGCGGTCGGATTTACTCTGCAAGGCGCGAAATTCCTGATTGAAACCCGTAATCGCCAACGTCTGCCGCATAAACAACTTGCTTGGCATGATACGGTTTGGTTGGAAAAAAACCAAGAAGTGACCCTGTTAGTTCGCTTTGACCACCAAGCAAGCGCGCAATTACCGTTCACTTTCGGCGTATCCGATTTTATGCTACGTGACCGAGGTGCGATGGGACAGTTTATCGTCACCGAATAAGCGGTCGGATCTGTCGCAAAATTTGCAAAAAATTGAAAAAAATAACCGCTTAAATACCTATTTAGCCCGTATCACTGGTAAAATAGATAGAATTTTCTGAAAATAGGACTTAGACAATGAGCCAAGAATATTTAGATTTTGAATTACCGATTGCCGAATTGGAAGCGAAAATCGAATCGCTCCGTGCAGTTAGCGAGCAAGACGGTAAAATCGACCTTGATGACGAAATCAAACGCTTACAGAAAAAAAGCGAAGAACTGACCAAGAAAACCTTTGCCAACTTAGATGCGTGGCAAGTTTCTCGTATGGCGCGCCACCCGAATCGCCCGTACACTTTAGATTATATCGAGCATATTTTCACCGAGTTCGACGAACTTGCCGGTGATCGTGCGTTTGCGGACGATAAAGCAATCGTCGGCGGTATAGCACGTCTCGACGGGCGTCCGGTAATGGTCATCGGCCACCAAAAAGGTCGTACCACCAAAGAAAAAGTGAGACGTAATTTCGGTATGCCGGCACCGGAAGGCTATCGCAAAGCGTTACGTTTAATGGAAATGGCGGATCGCTTTAATATGCCGATTATTACCTTTATCGACACGCCGGGCGCTTATCCGGGTATCGGTGCGGAAGAACGCGGTCAAGCGGAAGCGATTGCACGCAACTTACGTGAAATGGCGCAATTAAAAGTGCCGGTTATCTGTACGGTTATCGGTGAAGGCGGTTCAGGCGGTGCTTTAGCGATTGGTGTCGGTGATAAAGTAAATATGTTGCAATATTCAACCTATTCGGTCATTTCTCCGGAAGGTTGTGCTTCCATTCTTTGGAAAAGCGCCGAAAAAGCCTCAACTGCAGCGGAAGTTATGGGTTTAACCGCGCAACGTTTAAAAGAATTAAACTTAATCGACAGCATCGTGGCTGAGCCGCTCGGCGGTGCGCACCGTGATGTGGCGCAAATGGCGGAAAATCTTAAACAACAAATTTTAGCCGATTTACAAGACTTAGCTCCGCTCAGTACGGAAGACCTATTAGATCGTCGTTATCAACGTTTAATGAGCTACGGTTACGTATAAACGGGTCAAATTTTTGTGATTTTTTGCGAAAATTTGATCGCTTTTTTATACACAAAAATCTTAAATCGACTATTTTTGAATGGATAACAAGTTATTCGGAAGTAAAGAAGAATGGTGCCGACTACCGGAATCGAACTGGTGACCTACTGATTACAAGTCAGTTGCTCTACCTACTGAGCTAAGTCGGCGTATCTTGAAAAGAGGCGTTATTATAGTTTTTTCGTTTAAAGTTACAAGTCTATTTTGTTAGATTTTTATATATTCAAAAATAAAAAGGGAGTTAATTGAATGAAAAACATTCTGTCTATTCAATCTCATGTGGTTTACGGTTATGCGGGCAATAAATCCGCTACCTTTCCCATGCAATTGTTAGGTGTCGATGTTTGGGCGTTGAATACGGTACAATTTTCGAATCATACCCAATACGGTAAATGGAAAGGAATAGTAATGCCGAAAGAACAAATCGGTGAAATTATCCAAGGTATTGATGAGATTGGCGAATTGGCAAAATGCGATGCGGTACTTTCCGGTTATATCGGTTCGGCCGAACAAGTCACGGAAATCGTAAACGCATTTCATACGGTGAAAAGTCGTAATCCGAATGCGATTTATCTGTGTGATCCGGTCATGGGGCATCCGGATAAAGGCTGTATCGTCGCCGACGGCGTAAAAGAAGGCTTAATAAAACAGGCAATGGCGCATGCCGATATTATTACGCCGAACTTAGTCGAATTAAGAGAATTAAGCGGTTTAAGCGTAGAAAATTTTGAACAAGCGATTGAAGCGGTAAAAGTCATTCTCACCAAAGGACCGAAAAAAGTTTTAGTGAAGCATTTAAGTAAAGTCGGTAAACAAGCGGATAAATTTGAAATGCTTTTTGCAACCGAGGAAGGTATTTGGCATATCAGTCGTCCGCTCTATCAATTTAATAAAGAGCCGGTAGGCGTAGGCGATCTGACTGCGGGTTTATTCTTAGCCAATTTACTGAACGGTAAATCGGATATCGAAGCCTTTGAACATACCGCAAATGCCGTAAATGATGTGATGGAAGTTACCGCAAATTCCGGCGTTTACGAACTGCAAATTATTGCCGCTCGAGAATTTATCCTTACACCTCGTAACCAATATAAAGCGATAAAGATTGTTTAATCGAAATAACCTAAAAATCATGCCGCTTGTTGTGAAATAAGCGGCATTTTTTATTCGTTTATTTTAGTGAGTATGGGAAAATCGTTCGTATCTTTCCCTAATCATCAAAAATCAAAAACAAAAAGGCGTGCCTTTCAACACGCCTTCTCTTTTAGCATTTCGCTTCAAATATTAAGCTAAAACTTAATTATTTGATGATTTTCGCTACAACGCCCGCACCTACTGTACGACCACCTTCACGAATCGCAAAACGTAAACCTTCGTCCATCGCGATTGGGTGAATTAAGCTCACTGTCATTTTGATGTTGTCGCCCGGCATTACCATCTCAACACCTTCCGGTAACTCGATTGTACCTGTTACGTCCGTTGTACGGAAGTAGAACTGTGGACGGTAACCTTTGAAGAATGGAGTATGACGACCACCTTCTTCTTTTGATAATACGTAAACTTCTGATTCGAAGTCTGTGTGCGGAGTGATTGTACCCGGTTTCGCTAATACTTGACCACGTTCGATTTCTTCACGTTTTGTACCACGTAATAAGGCACCAACGTTTTCACCCGCACGACCTTCGTCTAATAATTTACGGAACATCTCAACACCGGTTACGGTTGTTTTCGTAGTTTCTTTGATACCTACGATTTCAACTTCTTCACCTGATTTGATGATACCACGTTCAACACGGCCTGTTACTACTGTACCACGACCAGAAATCGAGAATACGTCTTCGATTGGTAATAAGAACGGTTTATCAATCGCACGCTCTGGTTCCGGAATATAAGTATCTAAGTGGTGTGCTAACTCAAGAATTTTTTCTTCCCACTCCGGCACGCCGTTTAACGCTTGTAACGCTGAACCACGTACGATTGGTGTGTCATCACCCGGGAAATCGTATTGAGAAAGAAGTTCACGCACTTCCATTTCTACTAATTCTAATAACTCTTCGTCATCTACCATGTCGCATTTGTTTAAGAATACGATGATGTATGGTACGCCTACTTGGCGACCTAATAAGATGTGCTCACGAGTTTGTGGCATCGGACCGTCTGTCGCTGCTACTACTAAGATTGCACCGTCCATTTGCGCCGCACCGGTAATCATGTTTTTAACATAGTCCGCGTGTCCCGGGCAGTCAACGTGTGCGTAGTGACGTGTTTCTGTATCGTACTCAACGTGTGATGTGTTGATGGTGATACCACGTGCTTTTTCTTCCGGTGCATTATCGATTTGGTCGAATGCACGAGCCGCACCACCGAAGTGTTTTGATAATACGGTAGTGATTGCTGCTGTTAAAGTTGTTTTACCATGGTCAACGTGGCCGATTGTACCCACGTTAACGTGCGGTTTTGTACGTTCAAATTTTTCTTTAGACATTTTAAAAAGCCTCTTAAACAAACACGGTTACAAATGGTACATAACCACATTAACCAAATGTAGAAATTGTTAATAAATTCAAGACATTGAAAAGATGAAAATAGAAGAAATGCTGGTGCTGATAGGCGGATTTGAACCGCCGACCTCACCCTTACCAAGGGTGCGCTCTACCAACTGAGCTATATCAGCGCTTGGAGCGGGCAGCGGGAATCGAACCCGCATCATTAGCTTGGAAGGCTAAGGTAATAGCCATTATACGATGCCCGCTGTTCTAAATTCGTCTGTCCGATGTGCGATTCAATTATAAGGAATGGTGGAGGGAGAAGGATTCGAACCTTCGAAGGCTGAGCCAACAGATTTACAGTCTGCCCCCTTTGGCCACTCGGGAATCCCTCCACGATTAATTGAATACTTATTTACAACATGCGATAATGGTGCCGACTACCGGAATCGAACTGGTGACCTACTGATTACAAGTCAGTTGCTCTACCTACTGAGCTAAGTCGGCGTTGCGTTGTCGTAAGCAAGTGAGGTGCATTATAGGGAAATTTTAAAAGCGCGCAAGCATTTTTTTCAAAAAAATTAAAAAATCTGTTTTTTCGATTGCTTAGTAAACAAAATGATTGTTTTTTAGATATTTTACCTGTTTTTCTTAAGATAAAACGTCCTATTTTTAGATTTATATTGTATATTTGTACCCCAGCTTTTCTAAGAAAAGCATACTATTGCATCGGAAAACTAGAGAATTTGGCTATGAGCCTGCAAAAATCAAACAAAATCACACCTTTTTTAACTTTTGATCGTCAAAAATGGGCCGAATTACGTAAATCCGTCCCGCTAAAATTGACCGAGCAAGATCTCAAACCGCTACTCGGTTTTAATGAAGACCTTTCTTTAGATGAAGTAAGCACTATTTATTTACCGCTTGCCCGTTTAATTAACTACTATATTGAAGAAAACTTAAAACGTCAGACCGTATTACACCGCTTTCTTGACGTTGCGTCACCGAAAGTACCTTATATTATCAGTATCGCCGGCAGCGTATCGGTCGGCAAAAGCACTTCGGCACGTATTTTACAGGCCTTACTGTCGCAATGGCCGAGCGAACGTAAAGTCGATTTGATTACGACGGACGGTTTTTTATATCCGCTGACAACATTACAAGAAAAAGATTTGCTTAAACGCAAAGGCTTTCCCGAATCATACGATATTCATCGCTTAATTCAGTTCGTCTCCGATATTAAATCGGGTAAACGTCATATCCAAGCGCCGATTTACTCACACTTAACTTATGACATTATTCCCGATCAATATAATGTGGTTGATCAGCCGGATATTGTGATTTTAGAAGGTTTAAACGTACTACAAAGCGGTATGAATTACCCGTCAAGTCCGCATAACGTATTCGTTTCGGATTTTGTTGATTTTTCTATTTATGTCGATGCCGATGAAGATTTGCTTAAAGAATGGTATGTCGCTCGTTTTTTAAAATTCCGCCGCAGTGCGTTTTCCGATCCGAACGCTTATTTCCATCATTATTCCAAACTTTCGGAACAGGAAGCCATTCGAACCGCTTCGAGCATTTGGGATGAAATTAACGGTTTGAATTTAAAACAAAATATTCTGCCGAGCCGCGAACGCGCAAACTTAATATTAATAAAAGGCGAGGACCATGCGATTCAGACGGTGAAGCTTCGTAAATAACGAAAAATATGATGATAGCAACGTATCGCATAATTAATCTAAAATACCGACAATTAATAGGCGATCAATAGCTAAATTTTTGTTAAGCTAACCGCCTGTTTTTGTAAAATTTCATTTAAAAAAGACCGCTGATTATGAACAAAAAACTTTTACTTCCTCTAATTATCTTCTTAGGGCTCACCGTCACTTTTATGGTGCAACTTTCACGTAATGCGCAAGGGGACGATCCTAAAAAATTGGAATCCGCTTTAGTCGGCAAAACGATTCCGGATTTTCGCTTGGAATCCTTGTTAGACGAAAAACAAATGTTGGATCAAAACGTATTAAAAACAGGTACGCCCCGTTTATTAACCGTTTGGGCGACATGGTGTCCGACTTGCTATGCCGAACACGAATATTTAACGCTACTGGCGAAACAAGGCGTGGAAATTGTCGGTGTGGATTATAAAGACGAACGCTCAAAAGCGATGAGATTCCTCGCCAGTTACGGCAATCCGTACAAAGCGAATATTTACGATCCTAAAGGCTCTTTAGGTTTAGATCTCGGTGTTTACGGTGCGCCCGAAACCTTTATCATTGACGGCAACGGCGTCATTCATTACCGCCACGCCGGCGATGTAAACGATCAAGTATGGAATCAAGTATTAAAACCGATTTATGAAAAACTTAAACAGTAACAGTATGAAAAAATTTCTCTCTCTTTTTATATTTGCAACAACCGTGGTAAAGGCCGCACCTATCGAGGTTAATCAATTCGATTCGGCACAACAAGAATCGGATTATCATGCGTTAATCCAAGAGCTGCGTTGTCCGCAATGTCAGAATAATAATATCGCCGATTCTAACGCTACCATCGCGACAGATATGCGCTTCAAAACCTTGGAACTGCTTAAACAGGGTAAAAGTAAAAATGAAGTGGTGGATTATATGATTGAGCGTTACGGTAACTTCGTGACGTATGATCCGCCGCTGACACCGGCAACCGTGTTACTTTGGGCATTACCGGTAGCGTTGTTATTGCTGGGCTTCGGTTTAATTTGGGGACGAAAATCCAAAGCGAAACAAGCGGTTAAATCCGAACAAAATTCTGCAAAGGCAGAGATTGATCAAGCACGTTTAAATCAAATTCTTAACAATAAGGACGACTAATGAATTTTTGGATCATTATTGCGCTAATTACCATCGTCATCTGCTTTATTGCTTTCTATCCGTTATTAAAAAAGACCGCCAAAAGCGACTCGACCAAACGCGACAGTTTAAATAAAGCCTTCTATTTGGATCGTTTAAAAGAAGTCGAACGTGAAGCGAATGAAGGGGTGATTGACGACCCTGAAAAAACCAAATTGGAACTTCAACAAAGTTTATTGGACGATATTCCCGAGCAAGCACAGACGCAACAAGCGCAACAAACTAAATCGGGTAAAGTTTTGTTTGTCGGTCTATTGTTAGCAGTGGGCGCTATCGGTACCGCCGCTTATGTTAGCGTCGGTTCGTGGCAAGCCGGTAATATGATTGATATGACTCATAAGAAATTAGAATATTTTTATGAGCGTATTAAAAATGAAGAGACCAATCCGCTATCCGAACAAGAGCTAAATCAATTTGCGATGGCATTACGCGTCGAATTACAAAATAAACCGAATGATGCCAAAGGTTGGTTTATGTTAGGTCAAATCGGCATGGCGAAAGATGACGGTCAATTAGCACTGGAAAGCTATGAAAAAGCCAGCAAACTGGACCCGAAAAATCTGCAATATAAAGGCAGCTACGCGCAAGTGCTGATGTTCTCGCAAGATCAAGCGGATAAGGACAGAGGTAAAGCGGTGTTAAAAGAAATTTTACGTGAAGATCATACCAATTTAGATGCGCTCAGCTTACTGGCTTTCAGTTCTTTTGAAGAACAAGACTATAAAATGGCGGCAATGACTTGGGGCATGATGCTAAAACTGATTCCTGAAGGCGAACCGCGCCGCGCTACGGTAGAAAAAAGTATCAATATGGCAATGTCGATGTTGCAAGAGCAAGAAAGCAAACAACCGGCTAAAGCGGAAGAGAAAAAATAATAACATTTTAGCGAACTAAAAACTGATTCGGGCGGGTTTATACCCGCCCTAAAATTGCAAAAGGATAAATAATGTTAAGTAAAGAGACATTAAAAATCGGTTTGGTTTCCGTTTCGGACCGTGCCTCCGGCGGCGTTTACCAAGACCAAGGTATTCCCGAATTACAAGCGTGGTTGGAATCCGTATTAACCGCCCCGTTTGAAGTGGAAACATGTTTAATTCCGGACGAGCAAGCTATCATTGAGCAAACATTAATTGAATTGGTGGATACGCACCACTGCCATTTAGTCTTAACCACCGGCGGTACCGGACCGGCAAAACGAGACGTCACGCCGGATGCGACCCTTGCGGTGGCACATCGTGAAATGCCGGGCTTCGGCGAACAAATGCGTCAAGTAAGCTTGCATTTCGTACCGACCGCAATTCTTTCTCGCCAAGTTGGTGTTATTCGTCACGACTCGCTAATTTTAAATTTACCGGGGCAGCCGAAAGCAATTAAAGAAACTCTTGAAGGGGTAAAAGACGCACAAGGTAATACGCTGGTACGAGGCGTTTTCAGCGCCGTGCCGTATTGCTTACAACTATTAAGTGATATTTATATCGACACTCGCTCTGAAATCTGCGAAAGTTTCCGTCCGAAATCAGCAAGAAGATAATCTTTAAAACCACGGAGCACCTGATAACTCGGAAAACTAAACAAGCGGTCAAATTTACTGAAAATTTTACATTCCGAGTAATCTGCGTTATCCGCGGTGATTAAAAATAGGAACTTATTATGAAAAAAATCGAAGCGATTATTAAGCCGTTCAAACTGGATGATGTGCGTGAAGCATTAACCGACGCCGGCATTACCGGTATGACCGTCACCGAAGCGAAAGGATTCGGTCGTCAAAAAGGTCATACCGAGCTTTATCGCGGTGCGGAATATGCGATTGATTTTTTACCGAAAATTAAACTGGAAATCGTAGTAGCGGATGACCAAGTGGACGCCTGTATCGAAGCGATTATCGATACCGCACAGACCGGTAAAATCGGCGACGGTAAAATCTTTATCTATGATGTCGAACGAGTGATTCGTATCCGTACCGGCGAAGAAAACGAAGACGCTATTTAGTTAGTGGATCTCCCCTTATAGGAGAAAAACAACTTGTGAAGTATTTAGCATTAACATTCAAATAGGAACACTATGAAACAAACCGGCATCAAATGGTTGTGGCTGAGTTTAGCGACGATTATTATTGATCTATGGACCAAATACCTTGTAGTACAACGCTTTGAGTTATATGAAAGCGTAAACGTATTGCCCGTTTTTAATTTAACTTATGTACGCAACTACGGTGCGGCATTCAGCTTTTTGGCTGATCACGGCGGTTGGCAGAAATATTTCTTCTTAGGATTAGCCGTTGTTATTTCACTGGGTTTAATCGTGATGCTGTGGCGCAATCAAGCGGTCAAAAAATTGGAAAATTCTGCGTATGCCCTGATTATCGGCGGCGCAATCGGTAATGCAATTGACCGTGCTTATAACGGTTATGTGGTTGATTTCTTTGATTTTTATTGGGATATCTATCATTATCCCGTGTTTAATGTGGCGGACATTGCCATTGTAGTGGGTGCGGGATTGCTCATCTTGGAAGCATTCCTCGACAAAAAGAAAAAGAGTGATTAAATGAATATTTTATTAGCAAACCCAAGAGGTTTCTGTGCCGGCGTTGATCGAGCGATTTCGATTGTGGAACTTGCCCTTGAAATTCACGGCGCACCGATTTATGTACGTCACGAAGTGGTACATAACCGCTTTGTGGTGGACGGTTTAAAAGCCAAAGGTGCGGTGTTTGTCGAAGAGTTGGACGAAGTGCCGGACGGTGCGATTGTGATTTTCTCGGCACACGGTGTCTCGCAAGAGGTTCGCCAAGAAGCTAAACGCCGCGGCTTAAAAGTATTTGACGCAACTTGCCCGTTAGTAACAAAAGTACATATGCAAGTGGCTCGTGCCAGCAAAAAAGGCACTAAAGCGATTTTAATCGGACATGAAGGTCATCCGGAAGTGATCGGCACGATGGGGCAATACGATAACCAAGACGCCGGTATATTCTTGGTGGAATCGGTCGAAGATATTGCCAAACTGCCGGTCAGCAGCCAAGACGATTTAACTTTTATGACGCAAACCACACTTTCGATTGACGACACCAGCGATGTGATTGAAGCGTTAAAAGAGAAATATCCGGCAATTCAAGGCCCGCGCAAAAACGATATTTGTTATGCGACAACCAACCGCCAACAAGCGGTACGAGAATTGGCAAAACAGTCTCAGCTTGTATTAGTGGTCGGTTCCAAAAATTCGTCAAATTCTAACCGCTTGGCAGAACTGGCTTCACGTATGGGTGTGCCGTCTAAATTGATTGACGGTCCTCAAGATATTGATCCGAGCTGGTTGGACGGTGTGGAAACTATCGGCATTACCGCCGGTGCATCGGCACCGGAAGTTTTAGTACAATCGGTGGTTGAACACTTAAAAACTTTAGGTGTAACCGGTGTGAGCAACTTAGAAGGTTGTGAAGAAAATATGGTATTTGAAGTGCCGAAAGAACTACGTATTCATGAGGTGAAATAATGGCTGAATTAAATCGTTTTAGAATTGAGTGGGAATGCCGCCGTGGTATGCGCGAATTAGACAAAATGATTATGCCTTTTTACAAAGCGCATTTTGATGAGTTAAGCGAAGCACAGCAACAAACTTTTGTGGCAATGCTCAAATATACCGATCCGGAATTATTCCGCTGGTTTATGCACCAAGCCCCGGCACCAACACAAGAAATGACCGATTTAATCGAATTGATTCGTTCTAAAATCGAGCGTTAATTTACCCTCTTACAAGCGGTTGTTTTTGGTAAAAATTTTGCTAAAAACAACCGCTTGCTTTTCTACACTTATTGCATCACAGATAAAATTTTATGATTGAGATCTTGACGTTCGAGTACACATAGCACCGCTTTTGCCAATGCATTACGGCTCATATAGCACTTAGGTATTTCCGTCGCATTTTCGATTAAACGAAAGGTTTCGCCTTCGTCCGTATTCAGTCCGCACGGGCGGAGAATCGTCCAATTTAACGCGCTTTCACGCAGTAGGTTTTCCGCCTGTGTTTTTTCTCGTAACGCTTCTCCCAGTACTTGTTTCCCTCGTTCGGATACAAATTCCCATTGCTCACCGCAACCCATACTGGTAATAAAAATAAAACGAGCGGTAGGTGCATATTTCAGCATGGCACGAATAATATTGATATTGCCGGCGGCATCGCTACGTACACCGTCTTTTTTGCCACCGATATAGCTAATCACCACTTTTGGCGAATATTGCTGCATCACCGCTTCACAGGCTTCCGGTGACATTACATCGGCAACCGCCGTTTGGCGATCCGCAAAAAACGGATCATCCGAAGGTCGGCGCAATACAGAGACGATCGGTTGTTCGGCCGCTCCCAGTAATGCACGTCCGGCTAAGCCGTTGGCTCCAAATAATAAAATCATTACTCACCCTTAATTAATTGACGCATAAAGTCGATTTGATTTTGGCGTAAATTACGATCTTCATCACGTCCGACAAAGATTTTAAACATTGCGCCGCCTTGATGGTTAATAAAGTTAAGCGATACGGTATGTTTGCCCATAAACGGACGCTCAAGTAAATAAATCGCCGCACAGTTTTCATAACGAAGGTGACCGTGTACGCCGCCTTCCTGAGCGTGATCGAAATTGTAAAAACCTCTGCCGATTTGACCGCTTGGTAACTTGCCGGTGACCTCAACCACTGCATCCGGCGTGTGTGCAATAAAGGTTACTGCATCTTCTAGCGTTGCTAACGCTTGCATAATTTCCACAAAACGTGCGCCGTCCGTTTTGGTGACCATTTCCGCCGGTAAGCAGCTAATCACTTCTTCTAAGCTACATTGTTTCATACCGGCAACCATTTCTAAAATTTGTCCCGGATTTTCGGCAAGTGATTGACGTAATTCGCTTAATTGTTCTTCACTTAATTTAACCATGCTGTTCTCCTTTTTATCTTCTGTGGGTAGCGTGAGCATTAATTTACGGATCAAAGTCGGTGACCAGTATCGACCGCTGATATTCAAGCGAGCGATGCCGTCTTGATCAATGTTTAATAAAGATAATTGCTGCCATTGCATCAGCAATTTCATTGCTTTCGGGTTATGTTTAAATAACTTAATATCCAGATAACCCAGTTCTAAATCGTGTTGCACGACACCAAGTAACGGCTTATTCGCACCGTGTTTACTTAAAAACGACAGCGCTTTTTTATCTGCCGGTGTGTCTAAATAAGTTTGTAGTGTGGAATGTACTTGGAAACTATAACCGCCGAAATTACCACCTGCGCCGGAGCCGAAGGCAAGACACGGCATATTGGATTTGACTAACGTGTTATAACGGTTACGTTCCCCGCGATTCGGGAAAGCAAAGTGGTTATTACTTACTTGTTGCCAACCTGCGTTTTGTAAATGTTCTACCGCATAAGCATAATGCTGCGCTTGAACTTCAAAACTTGCGGCGGCAGGTAGAGAACCGTGTTCGATCATCTTGTTAATCGGTAAAAACGGATAATTATTAAACGCATAAATATCCAAACCGGATAACGGTAGAGTGCTTGCCACTTGAATATCGTTCGCCCAAACTTCATCCGTTTGATTCGGTAAGCCGAAAATTAAATCGGCAACGACAACCGCATCCAATTCGCACAAGGCTTTGAGATATGCGTAAGCTTCTTCGCCGCTATGTTTACGTCCTAAACGTTTACGAATTTTTGAGTTAAAGGTTTGAATACCGATTGAAATACGATTCGCACCGGCAGCTACGCAAGCACGCGCCTTTTCAATATCAAAATGACTGATACGCCCTTCAATCGTAAACTCGCAATCGTCCGCTAACGGTAAATATTGATAGCAGGCTTTGATTAAGCGGACTAAATCTTCGGTATCCAAGGCGGTTGGTGTTCCGCCGCCAAAATAAACCGCTTTGATTTTACCGTTACCTTGGCGGATACCGGCTTCATACGCCAATTCTTCAATCAGTTTATCGGTATAGATTTTACTGCATTCTTGTTTCCACGCATTACGGTAAAAACCACAGAAAATACAGTGACCGGCACAAAAAGGGATATGGACATATGCTAAACCGTCTTGTTTGAGGGCGTGAATAGCGGCTTGTCCCCATACGCTCTGCCATTCTTGTTGCGGTACGACTTCACCGCCCCAGATCGGCATTAACGCCTGACGTTCGGGAAATGCTTTCGGAGCGGCTTGGCTTGCCTGCCAATTTGTTGTTGTAATCATCATCACTTTCTCAATTCTTTCAAAACGAAGAAAGGATTTATACAAAATCTAATTGTAAATGATATTGATTCTTATCAATATTTGTCGAGTTAATAAGCATTATCCTTATAAAAAAGCAGAGCGATTCGCTCTGCTTTTTTCGTTTATTAATGAAAGATTAGCCTTTTAAACCCTCGGCAACACGTATCGCATCCACACCGGCATTCGCTTCAACGCGTTGCATAAACGAAGAAAGCTGCTCAAGATGCGAGAAATCCAAGCCCAACATACGGCACCAATTCAACATAATATAAAGATAAACATCCGCCACCGAAATATTTTCACCGAAGAAAATATGACTTTCCAAATGCTCGTTTGCAGTCGCCAATTGGCTTAAAACCTGTTCTGCCGCTTGCTGGCGAATCACTCGTGTTAATTCTTCATTCCCTTCCGCATAGCTCGGTAAACGGAATAACGGTACAAACGATTTATGCACATCACTATTGAAAAACGCTAACCAACGCGCCGCTTTCGCTTTATCACGCAAAGTTTTGCTACCGAATAATTTTGCATCCGGATATTTCTCATCTAAATAGTGCAAAATCGCTTGGTTTTGTGAAAGCGCTAAATCGCCGTCCACTAATAACGGCACTGCGCCGCGCGGATTCAAGGCTAAAAATTCCGCCGATTTAATAAAATCACGGCTGACTAGTTCCGCTTGATATTCCGCACCGGTCCATTCTAACGCCACGTGCGGTACGAATGAGCAAGCGCCTTTTAAACAATAAAGTTTCATATCTTTTCTCCAATTTAAAATATTTCTATTTGCCTCATCTCGTAAGGAAGCAAATGATTTAAAAATTACGGCAGTAATTTCTCTAGACGCCACAAGTCCGCAAAACTTGCACGTGCTTTAATTAAATAAGCCTGATCGCCGTCCACCATAATTTCGACCGCTTGCGGACGCGAATTATAGGTTGAAGACATCGCCGCTCCATACGCACCAGCCGAACGCATTGCAATTAAGTCACCTTGTTCAATCGCCAGTTCTCTATCTTTACCTAAAAAGTCTGAGGTTTCACAAATCGGGCCGACTACGTCATAGACCGCTTTTTCACGCGCAAGCGATTGATCCACCTCGGTAATCTGCATATAAGCTTCATAAAGCGCTGGACGAATCATATCGTTCATACCGGTATCGACAATCGCAAAATTACGATCTTCATTCGCTTTAAGGTATTCCACTTTAGTGACTAAAATCCCCGCATTCGCCGTGATCGCACGACCCGGCTCTAAAATGATCTCAAGATCCGCATAGCCTTTTAATTTTTCGAGTAACGCTTTGGCATATTCGGTCGGATGCGGCGGCTCTTCGCCGTTATACGGCACGCCTAAACCACCGCCTAAATCTAAGTGATGTAATTCGATACCGTCTTCTTTTAATTGTTCCATTAATACAATCAGACGATCGGTCGCATCTAAGAACGGCTGTAATTCGGTTAATTGCGAACCGATATGGCAATCCATACCGGTAATTTTTACGTTCGGTAAGGTTTTGGCTAAACGGTACACTTCACGTGCTTGGATTACGCTTACCCCGAATTTATTTTCTTTTAAACCAGTGGAAATATAAGGGTGAGTATGTGCATCCACATCCGGATTTACACGCAATGAAATCGGTGCGATTTTACCTAATTGACCGGCAACTTCAT
Source organism: Actinobacillus lignieresii (assembly GCF_900444945.1). Lineage (NCBI taxonomy): Bacteria > Pseudomonadati > Pseudomonadota > Gammaproteobacteria > Pasteurellales > Pasteurellaceae > Actinobacillus > Actinobacillus lignieresii. The sequence goes on from NZ_UFRM01000001.1 coordinate 1,696,955, forward strand.
TAATGCGGTGTAGCTCGGCGATTGATTCGATATTAAAGCAACGAATGCCGACTTCCAATGCACGTTGAATTTCACTATGTGATTTTGCCACGCCGGAAAATACTACTTTACTCGGCTCGCCACCGGCGGCAAGTACACGCTCAAGCTCACCTTGCGACACAATATCAAAGCCCGAACCGAGGCGTGCCATTACATTTAATAGCGCGATATTGGAATTGGATTTTACCGCAAAGCAAATCAAGTGCGGGTGTGCGCCGAATGCTTTATCAAAAGCGTGCCAATGGCGTTCAAGCGTTGCGCGAGAATAGATATAAGCCGGTGTACCGTATTGATTGATGATGTCGGAGACAGAAACGTCTTCCGCAAAAAGTTGTTGGTTTTTATAATTGAAATGATTCATTGATTCGTCCGTTGTGTTTGAAAAATAAAACCACGGCAAACTCGCTACACTTGTATTTACAAAAAATCGGATAAATCCGACCGCTTGTTATACAGGTATTTTGTAATTACCGTGGTTAGAAATTATTTGGTTTGCTGTTGAGCCGGTTGCTGCTCGGGAAAATAAAGCGGGCCTTTTACACCGCAGGCGGTTAGCCCGAATGATGTCAGCAAAGCCACTAAAAGTAATTTTTTCATCAGAAATCCTTAAGAGTGAATTGTCCGTTGATTCTAAAACAAATTGCGGTAATGAAAAAGTAAAAAAGCCGTTTCTGCCGTTTTGGAGAAATCGCTTTGCAAAATTTGCCAAAAATTCAACCGTTTACGATACAAAAAAAGCCATCCTGACGGATGGCTTTATTCACGTTATATTGATTACAGTGCGATTACTGCAAAGAACACAATCACTGAGTAGAGAGCCGATAATCCGTAGAATACCCAGCCCCCCGCAGGAAAGTGAATTTTAAGGTCATGTAAACCGTGATGTACACGGTGCATACCTGCCCACATAGGGAAAATTGTCACCGCTAAAATCACTAATTTACCTAACCAAGTGTGAGCAAACGCAACAATATTATCTACCGGTACTAAACCGAGCGGTAATAACACACCTAGAATAAGAAGTAATACCGGGAAGCAAATTGCACTGATTGTACCGCCCGCACTAAACATTAGCCATACAGGCGGTTCGTTAGAACGTTTTGGATCTTGTTTATTCATTGCCATTCTCCCCTAAATATAAGTGCATACTAATGCAATAAGGCTCACCACACCGGTAATACCCCAAAGTGCATTTTTTAAGATATTCGGATTTACACGCTCGTTTTTAACGATAAAAGTTAAAACTTGCGGTGTCATCACATACAATGTTGCAGCATGATAAAGTAATGCGGCAATACTGATCACATTTAAAATAAATACAATCGGGTTTTGTAAGAAACTGATAAAACCGTCTAAACTTTCTCCGCCTAAACTGATTACCCCGTGAAGCAATACCAGACAAAACCATACGGTCGCTAAACAAGTCGCTTCACGTACCATATACATTTTATAGAAGCTTGATTTTGTCCACCAATTCGCTTTCATTTCGCGTACATACGCTTTACGTTTAGTTGCTGTTGTCATATTGCCCCCTAGCCTTTTGGTTTAAGCATTGAAATTACGTAATCTTTCGCACTTTCCAATTTACCTTGGTTAATTGCGGAAGCCGGACCGACGTGTTTCGGACACACTTCCGAGCAATAACCGACGAAAGTACAACTCCACACCCCGTTTTTCGAGCTTAAGAGTTTCATACGTTGCTCACGACCGTTGTCACGGTTATCCAAGTTATAACGGTGGGCAAGTGTAATCGCCGCCGGGCCGATAAACTCAGGGTTTAAACCAAATTGCGGACAAGCCGCATAGCATAGACCACAGTTAATACACATTGAGAATTGACGATATTTCTCTAATTGTGCCGGTGTTTGTTTGGTACGCTGACCTTCCGGTGCTTTATTATTGATAACATAAGGTTTGATTGCTTCGATGCTGTCGATAAAGTGGCTTAAATCCACCACTAAGTCACGCTCAATCGGGAAGTTTGCAAGCGGTTCGATTCGCATAAAACCGCTGTAATCACGTAAGAATGTTTTACATGCTAATTTCGGTTTACCGTTTACCATCATACCGCACGAACCGCAGATCGCCATACGGCAAGACCAACGATAAGAAAGCTCAGGCTCAAGTTCGTCTTTAATATAACCGAGTGCATCTAATAATGAAGTTTGGCTGTCGAACGGCACTTCATATTTGTCTAAATGTGGTTCGCTATCTGTTTCCGGATTATAGCGAAGCACTTCGATGGTCATTTTATTTAAATTTGCCATATTATCGCTCTCCTATTTTTGTGCCTGTTCTGCTGCTTTTTTCGCTTTTTCTTGCGCTTCCGCTTCCGCACCATATACACGTTTTGCAGGTTGTGATTTAGTAATTTTCACATCCGAATATTTAATGGTTGGTGTGCCGTCTGCGTTATAGAATGCTTGGGTGTGTTTTAAGTAATTCACATCATCACGTTCGGTATAGTCTAAACGTTGGTGTGCACCACGAGATTCTTTACGTTCAACAGCCGAGCAAGCGATTGATTGCGCCACATCTAAGATGAAGCCTAATTCGATTTTGTAGAGTAAATCAGTGTTAAACACGCTTGATTTATCTTTTACGCTGATATTTTTGTAACGTTCTCTTAATTCATGGATTTTATTTACCGCACCTTCCATACTTTCTTGGGTACGATAGATACCGCAACCTTCTTCCATTGCGTCACCCATTTGGTTACGAATATCAGACCAAGACTCGTTACCTTCTTGACGAGCTAAAGCGTGTAAGCGTGCCACCACATCTTGTGCTTGCGCATCGATTTGCGCTTGATTACGAGGACCGGCTTCTTGTGCACGACGAGCGGCATTTTCACCGGCAACTTTACCGAATACCACTAATTCCGCTAATGAGTTAGAACCTAAACGGTTTGCACCGTGTAAGCCTGAAGAAGCACATTCACCGACTGCAAATAAACCTTTAATTGAAGTTTCTGCGTGCATATCCACTTCAATACCACCCATTGTATAGTGTACAACCGGACGAACTGGGATTGGCGAAGTTACCGGATCCACACCTTCATAAGCACGTGCTAATTCGCAGATAAACGGTAAACGCTCGGTTAAGTGTTTTTCTCCTAAGTGACGTAAGTCTAAATGCACCACATCCACGCCTTTTGCGGTTTTTAAGGTGTTACCTTTTTTCCATTCTTGCCAGAATGCTTGAGAAACTCTGTCACGCGGACCTAATTCCATATATTTGTTTTCAGGTTTGCCGATTGGCGTTTCAGGGCCTAGACCGTAATCTTGTAAGTAACGGTAACCGTCTTTATTGACTAAGATACCGCCTTCACCGCGACAACCTTCGGTCATTAAGATACCGGTATTAGGTAAGCCGGTCGGGTGATATTGAACGAATTCCATATCACGTAATGCTACGCCGTGACGATACGCCATTGATAAACCGTCACCGGTTACGATACCGCCGTTGGTGTTGAAACGATAAGTACGGCAGCCGCCGCCCGTTGCGATAACCACCGCAGTCGCATTGATTTGAACAAGCGTGCCTTCCATCATATTCATCGCCACACAACCGCGCGCTTCGCCGTTGTCGGTCAGAATATCTAACACGAAATGCTCGTCAAAACGTACGATGTTAGGATATTTGATAGAAGTTTGGAAAAGGGTGTGTAATAAGTGGAAACCGGTTTTGTCCGCCGCAAACCACGTACGTTCGATTTTCATCCCGCCGAAACGACGCACGTTTACTTCACCGTCTTCGCGACGTGACCAAGGACAGCCCCAGCGCTCTAACTGAGTCATTTCAATCGGTGAATGTTCCACGAAATATTCTACGATATCTTGTTCGCATAACCAGTCGCCGCCGCCAACAGTGTCGTTAAAGTGGTTATCGAAAGAGTCTGTATCTTTAATGACTGCCGCTGAACCGCCTTCTGCCGCCACAGTATGGCTACGCATCGGGTAAACTTTTGAAATTAAAGCAATTTTAAGATTTGGATTTGCTTCCGCTGCTGCGATAGCTGCACGTAAACCGCCGCCGCCAGCACCGATAATCGCGACATCAAAATTAACACTTTGCATAATGCACTCCAAAATAATAGATATTAATCAATATAACTCACTTTTATTGTGCCACTATTTTTTATGCAAGATAAGCATATTTTGTATTTTTAAGGGGACAAAAATTTCGTTTTGTGATCTACCTCAAAAAAGGTAAACAGGCTTACCGTCGTATTGATAATTACTCGTAATTATAGATAAGAATATATCTCATTTAGCGGTTAAATTTGCTTAAAAATTAACAAACTATGCAACAAAAATTTTATGGAAAAAGATATGAAATTTCTTGTAGCGAAAATTAGCTTTCGCAAAATAAAGCAAATCTCGTTAAAATGAATTTTTTATGTCTAAAAAGCATTTTTATGAACGAATTAACTTTGGAAAATATCGAGTGGAAACCGACCGCTCCCATTCAGAACCTGATCAAACGCAGCAAAATTATGGCGGAAATTCGCCAGTTTTTTAAAGATCGCGGCGTATTAGAAGTGGAAACCCCGGCATTAAGCGAGTTTTCCGTAACGGACGTGCATCTTTCTACCTTCAGCACCCAATTTCTCTCGCCATTTTCCAGCGAAGCGAAAACATTGCATCTGATGACTAGCCCCGAATACCATATGAAACGCTTATTGGCGGCGGGTAGCGGTGCAATTTTCCAATTATGTCGCGTATTTCGTAATGAAGAAGCCGGTAAACGTCATAATCCGGAATTTACTATGTTGGAATGGTATCGTCCGCATTTCGATATGTATCGCCTAATCAATGAAGTGGATGACTTATTACAACAAATTCTGGATTGCGAACCGGCGGAATCTTACAGTTACCAATTCGTGTTCCAAACCTACGTCGGTTTAGATCCGCTTTCGGCAACTCGAGCGCAATTGGTTGAAAAAGCCCGTAAACACGGCTTCCCGTGTGAAGATGATGAGAATCGAGATACTTTGTTGCAATTCCTGTTCAGTGAGATTGTGGAAGCGAATATCGGTAAAGAGCGCCCGACTGCGGTCTATCATTTCCCGTCGTCGCAAGCGGCACTGGCGCAAATCAGTTCGGAAGATCACCGTGTTGCGGAACGTTTCGAGGTTTATTACCAAGGCTTAGAGTTGGCAAACGGTTTTCATGAACTTAGTGATGCGAAAGAACAAATGCGCCGTTTTGAGCAAGACAACGTACAGCGTGCGCAAATGGGCTTACCGGCGCAACAGTTAGACTCTCGTTTTCTTGCCGCATTAAAAGCGGGCATTCCGAATTGTTCCGGCGTGGCGTTAGGTGTGGATCGCTTAATGATGATTGCGATGAATGCCGAGAAAATTGATGAAGTAATGGCATTCGGTGTGGAAAACGCTTAGGGGCGATTAGCCATAAATAACAAGCGGTCAAATTCTTGCAAAATTTTGCAGAAATTTGACCGCTTACTTTTAGCTAAAAACTTAAAGTTTAATAAACCCGTCATAAATATGAGTCGCATCGCCGGTCATATATAACGGATGCCCAACACCCTCCCACTCAATTTGGAGCGAACCGCCGGGCAAATCTACCTGTACATTGTTGTCTAATACGCCTTGCATAATGCCTACCGCCACCGCACCGCACGCACCGCTACCGCACGCCTGCGTTTCACCCGCACCACGTTCAAAGACACGTAATTTAATATGATTGCGATTCACCACTTGCATAAAACCGATATTTGCACGCTCGGGGAATCGTTCGTGATTCTCTAATAAAGGCCCGAGTTCATTTACCGGCGCAAGATTAATATCTTCAACTTGCAACACGCAATGCGGATTACCCATGGAAACCACGCCGCATAACACCGTTTGCAAATCGGTTCTTAAAATATAGTTTTTTTCAAATTTATTTGCCGTAAACGGAACCTGTGCCGGCTCCCAAATCGGCTCGCCCATATTCACGCGAACTTTTTCTTCATCTTTTAAAGTTAATACCATTTTACCTTTCGCGGTACTCACGTGAATATCTTGCTTATTGGTTAAACCTTTAAGCGTAACAAAGCGAGCAAAGCAACGTGCGCCGTTACCGCATTGCGCCACTTCGCTACCGTCCGCATTAAAGATACGATAATGGAAATCAAGCTCCGGATCATAAGGCGGCTCAACCAATAACAGCTGATCAAAACCGACGCCACGATGACGATCAGCGAGTTTACGAATCACCTCTTCGGTTAAATAGACGTTCTGAGTAACACCGTCAATCACCATAAAATCATTGCCAAGTCCGTGCATTTTTGAAAATTGCATATTATTTCCTATCATAAAAAAATTTAATTCTGAAATCTTATAGAGATTAGTTTTATTTATTGCTATATTACAGTTCCTTTTCAAAGCATTCGTTCCGCTTGAGAAGGTTTCTAATTTCTGAAAAGGTTTTGCCTCAAGTATGATGGCTTTTTTGATGAATTACAATGGAGTAATTAAATTATATCCGCAATGTTTCTTTTGCAATTTGCCATAGTTTTGCTATGTATTTTGATCGGTGCCCGGGTGGGTGGTATCGGTTTGGGTGTATTCGGTGGTTTAGGTCTTGCAATTCTTTCTTTCGGCTTCGGTTTAAAACCGGCGGGTCTGCCGATCGACGTAATGTTTATGATTATGGCGGTCGTATCTGCAGCGGCGGCAATGCAAGCTGCCGGCGGTTTAGACTATATGATTAAAATCGCTACTAACATTTTACGTCGTAATCCGAAATATATTACTTTTATCGCTCCGCTCGTTACTTGGACATTCACCGTGTTAGCCGGTACCGGTCACGTAGCATACTCGGTATTACCGGTTATCGCTGAAGTAAGCCGTCACAACGGCATTCGTCCCGAACGTCCGCTTTCAATGGCGGTAATCGCTTCACAATTCGCTATCGTTGCCAGCCCTATCGCCGCAGCGGTGGTTGCAGTAGTAGCCTTCTTAGAACCGCAAGGCATTACATTAGGTAACGTGCTTTCGGTCACCATGCCTGCGACATTACTCGGTTTAATGCTTGCCTGCGTATTCGTTAATAAAATGGGTAAAGAATTAAAAGACGATCCGCATTACCAAAAATTATTACAAGATCCGGAATATGTAAAAGCAAATAACACAAATACCAATCTTGCGGATATCGTAATCAAACCGACGGCAAAACTTTCCGTGAGCTTATTCTTATTCGGTGCATTGTTAGTCGTATTAATGGGTGCGGTGCCTTCATTACGCCCGGTATTCGACGGTAAACCAATGGGTATGGCGCATACGATTGAAATCGTTATGCTTACAATCGGTGCGTTAATCATCTTCTTCTGTAAACCGGACGGTAACGAGATTACTAAAGGTTCGGTATTCCATGCCGGTATGCGTGCGGTAATCGCCATCTTCGGTATCGCATGGTTAGGCGATACCTTAATGCAAGGTCATATGACAGAAGTGAAAGGTATGGTATCGGGCTTAGTAGAAACTGCGCCATGGGCATTTGCTTTCGCACTGTTTATTCTATCCGTATTAGTAAACAGCCAAGGGGCAACCGTAGCGACACTTTTCCCATTAGCTATCGCATTACAAATCGATCCGACAGTACTTATTGCGGTATTCGTAGCTGTAAACGGTTATTTCTTTATTCCTAACTATGGTCCGATTATCGCTTCAATCGACTTCGATACGACCGGTACCACTCGAATCGGTAAATATATCTTTAACCACAGCTTTATGTTACCGGGCTTATTAAGCATGGCGTTTAGTATTGCCTTCGGTTTATTATTAGCCAATATTCTACTTTAATTCGCTGATGATTTAAGAAAATACAAATGCCCTCCAACGTTAAGTTGCGAGGGCATTTTTTTGCAAAAAATTTAGGAAATCCGACCGCTTGTAAAAAGGCGTACTAACAAGATTCCCATCACCGTACATAAGATTCCGCCGATTAAATGCAAGCTGATTATGCTCAATGCTTGCCAATACTTCTCCGCTAATAACTTTTCACTTACTTCTAACGAAAAACTCGAAAAAGTGGTAAAACTGCCTAAAAAACCGGTGATAAACAGCAACTTCTGCCCGTCATTCAAATGCAGTCCGATAGCGATTCCAATTAAGAAGCAACCGAGCAAATTGGCTAATAATGTACCAAAGGCAAACTGGCTGAGAAAACCGTTAAACCATACGCCTAATTGCCAACGAGAAATTGCGCCTAACACCGCACCGAGAGAAATCCACAGAATAGTCATAGCTACACCAAAAACAAATGAGGAATTAAATTCATCACCACTACCGTCGCAATCGAAAGCAGCAGACGTGATGCACCGAAAATAAAGCCTCGATTGGCACCGTTATCAAATTTCACTAACAAATTCGCCATTGCCGTCAGCGCATACACTTCAATCACAGTAAAAATCACTAAATAGACATAAGCGCTAAACAGCGAAATGTAATGCAAGGTAATAAACCACGGCACAATGATACCAATCGCTAACAGCGGTGCAACCCAAATGGTTTGCTTCGCAGTGAGATTAATTTTGCGCGAAAAGTAACTTTGCAGCGATACCGTCATCAAGCCGTTCACAAATAATGCAATCGGACTATGTTCCGGTGCGGCTAATTTGTTATCAAATAAAAACGGAAAAATCACAAAAAACGAAGTGGCAATTGAGAGCGGAATAAACAGCATCAGATGCACAAATAAAAATTCTTTGGTAATAATTTCTCGAATTTGCCCGAAGCGGAATGTCACTAAAGTTTGCAACGTTTGAATCTGATAAAACGGTTTGACCATCAGCACAAATAGCACCGCTTCCATTGCAAAGCAGACCCAAATTAATAACTCGATTTGCTCAAACTTAATAAACGGAATCACCAGTAACGGCGCAAACATTGAAGACATACTGGTCACTTTCAGATACTTGCCTTGCAAACGAGTTTTCTCACTATACTCATCGCCCGCCAATGCTAATAAACACGCCTTCGCATTAGTGCCGAACAAACAGCTCCCCAAACCAAAACAAGTTGTGGCTAATAATAATAGTCCGTAATTATCCGCTGAGAGGAAAAAAATATAAGCCAATACATCCAGCAAACAGCCCAGCAACATCATCTTTGCTAAGCCGTAACGATCGCCCCAAATACCGGCTAAAATCGCCAACGCTTGGTTACAAAAGAATAATAAGGACAACGAAAAAGCGATTTCGCTATTGCTTAAACCTTTTTTCTGTAAATAAATAAAAAACACGGTTTGCATTGAGAAAAATGCAAGAGTGGAGAAAAATCGTCGAATCAATAAAAGTTTTTGAAGGTTCATAAAGCGATAAATTTGTAAAAATCAGCCGAGATCTTACCGCTTTTATGCCGGATATTCGATATAATTCAACAAATTTTCCTTTTATCTCACTTTTATGACTAAAAACCTCTACCTCGGCGTGATGTCCGGCACCAGCCTTGACGGCGTGGATTTATGTGTGATGGATTTTGCAAAAAATCCGCCAAAATTGACCGCTTGCGGCTTTACCCCAATGCCGGAAGATTTACGCACCGATTTATCGCACTTACTCAAAAGCGGAGAAACTTCCTTACAAAAGTTAGGTGAAATCGATCACCGTTTAGGCCTGCTGTATGCCGAAAGTATCAATCGCTTTTTAGCCGAACATCAGCTCAGTGCAAGTGATATTCAGGCAATCGGCTGTCATGGACAAACTGTCTGGCATTCTCCAAACGGCAACTTCCCGTTTACTATGCAAATCGGCGATATGAATTTGGTTGCCGCTCATACCGGCATTACTACTATTGCGGATTTTCGCCGTAAAGATATGGCAGTCAGAGGACAAGGCGCACCACTGGTTACCGCCTTTCATGAAGGGATTTTTGCCTCGCCGGAACGCTTAACCGTAGTACTAAATATCGGCGGTATTTCCAATATTTCGGTACTTGCGCCACAGCAACCGACCATCGGCTACGATGTGAGTGTCGGTAATGCACTGATGGATTCTTGGATAGAATTGCATCAAGCCAAACGCTACGACAAAAATGCCGAATGGGCAAAAACCGGAACACTGATTCCGGCATTGCTCGACAGTCTGCTTGACGAGCCTTTTTTCAAATTACCGGCACCGAAAAGCACCGGACGAGAATTATTTAACCTTGAATGGCTTGCAAAAAAATCGGCAAATTTAACCGCTTATCGTCCTGAAGACGTACAGCGTACATTGGCGGAACTTACCGCACAAAGTGTAGTAAACGAACTAAAAACCTTAGAAAGTGAAAAGCAATGCTTGTTACTTGTGTGTGGTGGTGGCGCACGCAACCCATTGTTAATGCAGAGATTTTCAGAATTACTGCCAAAATGGCAGGTGGCTACCACCGATGAGTACGGATTGGATATTGATTATGTCGAAGCCGCCGCTTTTGCGTGGCTGGCTTATCAGCGAGTACATAATTTAACGAGCAACTTACCAAGCGTAACCGGAGCAAAACAGCCGGTGAGTTTAGGGGTAATTTATCCTAAGTAATCACTTCCTCACTTGTATAAAACACCAAAAGTAAAAGGTGGTTGGAGATAAAAATGTCAGAAAAAAATTTATTAACCGCGTTGTCAAAAATGATTACCGAACAACGCAATCCTAACTCAATGAATATCGATCAACTCTCTGCACTTGAGCTAGTGAAAGTGATCAATCAAGAGGATAAACAAGTCCCGCTTGCGGTGGAAAAATGTTTAGCGCGAATCGCTCAAGCGGTCGAAAAAATCGTGCAAGCGTTCCAAAACGGCGGACGTTTAGTCTATATCGGTGCCGGTACGAGCGGACGCTTAGGCGTATTGGATGCTTCGGAATGTCCACCGACTTACGGCGTTCCGCCGGAAATGGTGGTCGGTATTATTGCCGGCGGCGAACGTGCATTACGTCACCCGATTGAAGGAGCGGAAGACAACACGGAACAAGGCAAAGCCGCTTTACAAGCGGTCAATTTTTCACAAAAAGATGTATTGGTCGGCATTGCGGCAAGCGGACGTACGCCTTATGTTATCGGTGCGTTGGAATACGCCAAATCTTTAGGGGCAACCACGGTGTCGATTGCCAGCAACCCAAATTCGGCAATGGCAAAAATTGCAAAGATTGCGATTGATACAGTTGTGGGACCGGAAGTGCTGACCGGATCAAGCCGTATGAAATCCGGTACGGCACAAAAGCTGGTATTAAATATGCTAACCACCGCCTCCATGGTGATGATCGGCAAATGCTATTCCAATTTAATGGTTGATGTGCAGGCGAGTAACGAAAAACTTAAAGCTCGTGCGATAAAAATCGTGATGGAAGCCACCGAATGTGATCGAAAGGTTGCCGAGAATACGCTAAAAATTGCCGAAAACAACGCCAAATTAGCGATTATGATGATATTAAGCGGTTCGGATAAAACCACTGCCGAACAGTTACTTTCCAAACATCATGGAAAACTACGTCAAGCTCTCGTAAACTAGGGCATAAAAAAGCGGTCGGATTTTGCAAATTTTCTACAAAATCCGACCGCTTTTTATTACGTTAAACTATTTCTTCACGCCGGTAATACGGCACCACTCTTCTTTTTCTACCACCGGATCAAGATTGAAGTCCGGTGCATAGGCTTCGCAAACCGATTCCGCTTGCGTTGCTAAAATACCGGATAAACCTAAATCACCTTGCGGTTTCACCAAGGTAATGATATTTGGTGCCAGCTCTTTCAGCGGGCCGGCAAGAATATTCGCCACCACCACATCAGCTTGTAGATCTTGCGGTTGATCTTTCGCTAAGAATAACTGTAAACGATCCGCCACACCGTTAGCTTCCGCATTATTACCCGAAGCTAAAATCGCTTGTGGGTCGATATCAATCCCGATCGCTTGTTTTGCACCGAGTTTAAGTGCCGCAATCGCTAAAATACCTGAACCGCAACCGAAATCGATCACCGTTTTACCGGTTAAATCTAAGCTATCTAACCATTGTAAACAAAGTGCGGTCGTCGGGTGCGTACCGGTACCGAAAGCAAGACCCGGGTCAAGCATCACATTCACCGCATTCGGATCCGGCACTTCACGCCAGCTTGGGCAAATCCATAAACGTTTACCGAATTGCATCGGGTGGAAATTATCCATCCACTCACGCTCCCAGTCTTTATCTTCGATTTGCTCGATCTTATGTGCAAAATCCGCTTCAACTAAACGGCTGGTAATCAATGCTTCCACAATCGCTTTCATATCGGTTTCCGCATCAAATAAACCCACTACGTCCGTATTACCCCATAAACGGGTTTCACCCGGTAGCGGCTCAAAAATCGGTGTATCCTGACTATCCATAAAAGTTACCGACACCGCCCCGATTTCTTCTAAAAAATCACTGATTTGCTCAGCCTGTTTATCCGTACTATTTAAACGAATTTGTACCCATGCCATATTATTTTTTCCTTGTTTTTTACCTGCTTTCCTTAAAACGAAACCAGATAATTTGCAAAATATCAGTCAAAAATGACCGCTTGTTTAGAGTTTTAACATTAAAACCATCTCATCAATGGGTGAACATGAAAAACCGTACTTTAAATAAAATTGTTTTGCTTGCTGATTTAAAGCATGAACAAGCAATGCTTTTACCCCGATTTGATTCGCTACCGTCTTCGATTTTAAGACCGCATCTTTTAACATCGATACGCCTAACTGCTTACCCTGTGCCGAGCAATCGACCGCTAATCTACCTAAAATAATCACGGGAATCGGATCAGGCATATTACGTCTTAAGGCACCTGCAACAAACTGATGGCTCACCGAACCGGCAGATAAACAATAAAATCCCATCACCTGTTTATTTTCATCACACACAACAAAGGTTTTACTGGCATTATTTTGCTGATTTTTCAATGCAGTACGTTGTAGCCATTGGTCTAGCACGACCTCACCGCATTGAAAATGTCGCACAATATGTTGCTCGGAAAGCAGTTCCGGTGCGTGCATTTTCTACTCCCACACCGCTTTGGTATTTAACAGTTTATCTAACCCCGGATTATCCGCTGTCGGTTGTTCTAGCAATCGGTTAAATTGCTCAAAAGCCTGCTCATTTAATTGGAAAACAGTACGATCTAAAATCACATTTTGGGCAGCTTGGCATGCGGTTTCTAACATAAAGTCAGAACGTGTTTTACCTAAAATGCTCGCCGCATAATCAATTAAATCACGCTGATCAGGCATCGCTCTTAAATTAATTGGTGCCGTTCTCATGTTCCCTCCACTCTATAGATACACAATAGATATACATCTTAAAAGATTTAACGAAGTAAGGCAATCACAATCGCTTTAGTATAAAAAACAGCAAGATCGTTGAATCTTGCTGCCTTTATTTACCCTCGTCCGCCAACCGTAATCTTATCTAACTTCACGGTAGGCTGACCTACACCGACCGGTACGGATTGTCCTTCTTTACCGCAAGTACCGATACCCGGGTCGAGTTCCATTTTCTTGCCGACCATTGAAACCTGTTGCATAGCGTCAATACCACTACCAATTAAGGTTGCGCCAGTAACCGGTTTGGTGATTTTACCTTTTTCGATTAAATAAGCTTCTGCGGTTGAGAACACGAATTTACCCGAAGTAATATCCACCTGACCGCCGCTAAAATGCGGGGCATAAATACCGTAATCGACCGACTCAATCATTTCTTCAAAGCTGTGCGAGCCTTCTGTGAGATAGGTATTGGTCATACGGGGCATTGGTAAGTGTGCATACGACTCACGGCGACCGTTGCCGGTTGAAGCAACACCCATTAAGCGCGCGTTAAGTTTATCTTGAATGTAACCTTTCAAAATACCGTTTTCGATCAATACGTTACGTTGCGAAGGAACACCCTCGTCATCCACCGTAATCGAACCTCGCACATCCGGCACCGTACCGTCATCAACGATAGTACAAAGCGGTGAAGTCACTAGTTCGCCAATTTTGCCAGTAAATAGCGAAGATTCTTTACGGTTAAAATCGCCTTCTAAACCATGCCCAACCGCTTCATGGAGTAAAATCCCCGGCCAACCCGCACCCAATACAATCGGCATCGTGCCGGCTGGTGCCGGCATTGCGCCTAAATTGACTAATGCCATACGTACCGCTTCTTTCGCCAGATAAACCGCTCGAGTGTCACCGGTCATTTCCCCATTAACCACTTGCGGTTCAAAGAACCAGTTTAAGCCGAAACGTCCGCCGGCACCGGCAGAACCACGCTCACGTTTGCCGTTTTCTTCCACTAAGACTGAAACCGATAAACGCACCAACGGGCGAATATCCGCCGCAAGCGTGCCGTCTGTTGCTGCTACTAACATTTCTTCATAAACCGCTGAAAGCCCCGCATTGACTTGAATCACACGAGGGTCTTCCGCACGTGCAACTTTATCTACTAAATGGAGTAGCTCAACTTTTTGCTCACGGCTTAACGTATCCAACGGATTGACTGAAGCATAACGTTTTATCGCATTCGTTTGTTTGAAGTTTTTTACCGATAATTGACCGCTTGCATTAGTAATCGAACGGGCTGCGGTTGCACATTGTTCAAGCTGGCTCAAGCCGATTTGGTCTGCATACGCAAAACCGGTTTTCTCGCCCGATACTGCACGCACACCGAAACCACGGTCAATATAAAAACCACCCTCTTTGATAATCGAATCTTCTAACGACCAACTCTCATCTTGGCTTAATTGAAAATAGAGATCCGCATAATCAATTTGGCGATTCGCAAAATGATCAAGCACTTTACTCAAGTGCGATAACTCAAGCCCACTTGGCGCAAGTAAGCTTTCTGAAACTTGGTTTAACATTGTTTTTCTCTTCTTAATAAAATTCTTTAAATTTTAACATATTAAATCCGGCTCTCACTGCTCTTTTTCAAAAAGAGCCGCTGAATAATGATAGAATGAAGAAAATGACCGACACAGATAAGGCGCAATATGTTACTGGATACACTTCAAACACAGTTTAGGCACTATTTCCCGACTCAGCGGAATTTTGTGCTTGGCTTAAGCGGTGGTATTGATTCGATTGTGTTACTGCACCTGTTAGCCGAATTACAGCTCAACCTAAGAGCGGTACATATTCACCATGGGCTTAGTCCTAATGCCGACAGTTGGGCAGCTTTTTGTGAACAAGTTTGCAAGCGGTTAAAAATTCCGTTTATTTTACAAAAAGTCACGGTAGATCGCCGTGAAGGTATCGAAGCCGGTGCTAGAGCGGCACGTTATCAAGCAATCGGGGAAATTATTCAGCCTAACGAAGTGTTAGTGACCGCTCATCATCTTGACGATCAAGTGGAAACCTTCCTGCTTGCCTTAAAACGTGGCAGTGGAATCAAAGGACTATCGGCGATGCAAGCGGTCGGATTTTGGCAAAATTTTACCATTTTTAGACCGCTTCTTAATATGAGCAAAGCGCAAATCGAGCAATATGCATTGCAACAACAATTAACTTGGATTGAAGACGAAAGTAATCACGACAGCCATTACGACCGTAATTTTTTACGCAATGAAGTGTTACCGATCGTGAATCAACGTTGGCAGCATTTTAGTCAAATGGTAGCTCGTTCTGCGCAACATTGTGCCGAACAACAAATGCTATTGGAAGAATTGCTTGCTCAAGAATTGCAACGCTATGCGGATTTTTCGGAAAAGCGTTTAAATATCGAAGCTTTTCCTCAATTTTCTTTGGCGAAACAACAACAATTGATCCGTTTATGGCTGGAAAAATGCGGCGCACAAATGCCAAGTACGGCACAGCTAATGCAAATAATTCAACAAACAATTTATGCGGACGTAGATAAAAATCCGCAGCTTAAATTAGCCGATTTTTGGTTGCGCCGTTATCAACATCATCTCTATTTAACCGGTGAATTGCTTGAACCGGATGATTTTTGCCAGCCGCTCTTTGCCCAACAATCGCTAACGCTACCGGACGGAATCGGTGAGCTACAACATTTAGGCGACAGCATTATTTACCAAAAATCTGGCAAAATTGACCGCTTGTTATTACCGAAAGCGTTAGTAAATGCTCCGTTGCAAGTAAAGTTGACGCATCAAGGTAAAGTCAAACAGTATGGTAAACCGATGCGAGAAGAAATGAAGAAACGCTACCAACAAGCGCAAGTTCCGGTTTGGCTACGCAAACGCATACCGCTTATTTTTTTCCACGATCAGTTAGTTTTTATATGCCATTAAAAAACCTGCTTTCGCAGGTTTATAAATTATAAAGATTGGATGATATACCCCAGTAAAGCATAAAATCCGATAAAAGAAAGCATCAATAAGCCTCTGGCTAATACTTTTTGTGATTGATGTAACTTATATAGCACTAACGCAATCACAAATAAGACAAGCGGATAAATCCAAAAAGTTATCGAGAACCAATTAACTTGCGCTGGGCTTAACCCTAAATCGGAGAATTTCGGTGAAACCAGTAGCGCAAGCGGCCATAATGCACAAGGTAAGCAAAGTAATGCTAATGCCCAATTAAATTTAGATGATGATTTCTGCATATTATCCCCGCGGATGAAATTGTTGATGTAGTGATTTTAAACGTGCTTTCGCGACATGCGTATAAATTTGCGTCGTAGAGAGATCACTATGCCCTAATAACATTTGAACTACCCTTAAATCGGCACCGTGATTAACCAAATGCGTGGCAAAAGCATGGCGCAATACGTGTGGAGATAGTTTCTCACTATCAATACCGGCCAAAACGGCGTAATGTTTTATTCTATGCCAAAATGTTTGGCGAGTCATTTGCTGTCCTCGGCGACTTGGAAAAACAACATCTGATTGTAGATTATTTAATAATATTGCACGCCCATACCGAAAGAATTCTTGAATCCAATAACCGGCTTCTTCACCTATCGGTACTAATCTCTCTTTATCGCCTTTCCCCACAACACGTACCACACCTTGGCGTAAGCTTAGATTATCTATGCTAAGCGATACCAATTCGCTAACACGTAACCCCGTTGCATACAGTAATTCTAACATTGCTTTATCGCGTAATTCGACAGGATCTAACGTATTCGGACTATCCAATAAATCCATTACTTGCTCTTCACTTAAAGATTTAGGCAAATGCGACGGTTTACGAGGAGAAGTTAAAGTCAGTGTAGGATCGTCTTGCCGATAATTCTCCGTATATAAAAAACGAAAAAACTTACGTAGGCAGCTTAACATTCTAGCCGAACTCGTCACCTTATAACCTTGTTCCAACCTTTCTCCGAGAAAAGATTGTAAGTCAAAATGATCTAAAGTAAGAAATGCTTTAGGTGTCGGCAACCACTCGGAAAAAGATTCCAAATCTAAACGATATGAAGCCGAAGTATTTTTAGATAATCCGTGTTCTTGCCATAAAGTCTCTAAAAACTGTTCAATAATAGGATCTAAATTCTTCATCAAGCTACTCCAAAATATTCTGTTATTCTAACAGAATAACTTCATTTTAGAGAAAGGTATAAATATGCAAAAAGCCGACTAGCATAAACTAATCGGCTTCTTAAATATGGCAGGGGCGGAGAGGCTCGAACTCCCAACACCCGGTTTTGGAGACCGGTGCTCTACCAATTGAACTACGCCCCTATTGGTAATTATATATAGATAAAGCGAGTAACTAACTCGCTTTTCATATAAGTGGCGGAACGGACGGGACTCGAACCCGCGACCCCCTGCGTGACAGGCAGGTATTCTAACCAGCTGAACTACCGCTCCGCAAATTTAGTAGATTAACAGTGCCCTACTCTCACATGGGGAAACCCCACACTACCATCGGCGTTACCGCGTTTTACTTCTGAGTTCGGAATGGAGTCAGGTAGAGCCACGGCACTATGGCTGTTAATCAAATTCTGTGCTTATTAACTTAACTCACTTAATTAAAATAAGCTAAGGTAATAAAACCCGACAATGCTCTACTCTCACATGGGGAAGCCCCACACTACCATCGACGTAACGGCTTTTCACTTCTGAGTTCGGGATGGATTCAGGTGGGACAACCGCACTATTGTCGTCGGGAAATTCGGTTTAAATTCGAAACAAGCCGTCACTGATTTTTTCGTTTAGTCTTTCTTTAATTTAGTTCTCTTTAGCTTTTCTCTTCGCTTTACGCCCAAAAACACTTGAGCGTTGTATAGTTAAGCCTCTCGGGCAATTAGTATGTGTTAGCTCAACGTATCACTACGCTTACACACCACACCTATCTACGTCGTAGTCTCCAACAACCCTTACAGTCTTATAGACTGGGAGAACTCATCTTGAGGCAAGTTTCGTGCTTAGATGCTTTCAGCACTTATCTCTTCCGCATGTAGCTACCCAGCAGTGCCTCTGGCGAGACAACTGGCACACCAGTGATGCGTCCACTCCGGTCCTCTCGTACTAGGAGCAGCCCCTCTCAATTCTCCAACGCCCACGGCAGATAGGGACCGAACTGTCTCACGACGTTCTAAACCCAGCTCGCGTACCACTTTAAATGGCGAACAGCCATACCCTTGGGACCTACTTCAGCCCCAGGATGTGATGAGCCGACATCGAGGTGCCAAACACCGCCGTCGATATGAACTCTTGGGCGGTATCAGCCTGTTATCCCCGGAGTACCTTTTATCCGTTGAGCGATGGCCCTTCCATTCAGAACCACCGGATCACTATGACCTGCTTTCGCACCTGCTCGACTTGTCCGTCTCGCAGTTAAGCTTGCTTATACCATTGCACTAACCTCACGATGTCCGACCGTGATTAGCAAACCTTCGTGCTCCTCCGTTACGCTTTGGGAGGAGACCGCCCCAGTCAAACTACCCACCAGACACTGTCCGAGTACCCGTTCCGGATACTTCGTTAGAACATCAAACGTTAAAGGGTGGTATTTCAAGGACGCCTCCAACAACACTGGCGTGTCATCTTCAAAGGCTCCCACCTATCCTACACATCAAAATTCAATGTTCAGTGTCAAGCTATAGTAAAGGTTCACGGGGTCTTTCCGTCTAGCCGCGGGTACACCGCATCTTCACGGCGATTTCAATTTCACTGAGTCTCGGGTGGAGACAGCCTGGCCATCATTATGCCATTCGTGCAGGTCGGAACTTACCCGACAAGGAATTTCGCTACCTTAGGACCGTTATAGTTACGGCCGCCGTTTACTGGGGCTTCGATCAGGAGCTTCTCTTGCGATAACACCATCAATTAACCTTCCAGCACCGGGCAGGCATCACACCCTATACGTCCACTTTCGTGTTTGCAGAGTGCTGTGTTTTTAATAAACAGTTGCAGCCAGCTGGTATCTTCGACCGGTTCAACCTTCGTGAGTAAATCACTACAATCTACGCCGGCGCACCTTCTCCCGAAGTTACGGTGCTATTTTGCCTAGTTCCTTCACCCGAGTTCTCTCAAGCGCCTGAGTATTCTCTACCTGACCACCTGTGTCGGTTTATAGTACGGTTTAGTATAACCTGAAGCTTAGTGGCTTTTCCTGGAAGCGTGGTATCGGTTACTTCAGTTCCGTAGAACCTCGTCATCACTTCTCGGTGTTGAATGGTGTTCCGGATTTGCCTAAAACACCCACCTACCGGCTTAAACGCACATCCAACAGTGCGATAACCTAACCTTCTCCGTCCCCACATCGCAGTTATACCAAGTACGGGAATATTAACCCGTTTCCCATCGACTACGCTTTTCAGCCTCGCCTTAGGGGCCGACTCACCCTGCCCCGATTAACGTTGGACAGGAACCCTTGGTCTTCCGGCGAACGAGTTTTTCACTCGTTTTATCGTTACTTATGTCAGCATTCGCACTTCTGATACGTCCAGCAAACCTCTCGATTCACCTTCATCCGCTTACAGAACGCTCCCCTACCCAACAATGTTTCCATTGATGCCGCAGCTTCGGTGACTAGTTTTAGCCCCGTTACATCTTCCGCGCAGGCCGACTCGACTAGTGAGCTATTACGCTTTCTTTAAATGATGGCTGCTTCTAAGCCAACATCCTAGCTGTCTAAGCCTTCCCACTTCGTTTCCCACTTAACTAGTACTTTGGGACCTTAGCTGGCGGTCTGGGTTGTTTCCCTCTCCACGACGGACGTTAGCACCCGCCGTGTGTCTCCTGAGTATCACTCTTCGGTATTCGCAGTTTGCATCGGGTTGGTAATCCGGGATGGACCCCTAGCCGAAACAGTGCTCTACCCCCGAAGGTGTCCGCTCAAGGCTCTACCTAAATAGATTTCGGGGAGAACCAGCTATCTCCCGGTTTGATTGGCCTTTCACCCCCAGCCACAAGTCATCCGCTAATTTTTCAACATTAGTCGGTTCGGTCCTCCAATTAGTGTTACCCAATCTTCAACCTGCCCATGGCTAGATCACCGGGTTTCGGGTCTATACCTTGCAACTCAATCGCCCAGTTAAGACTCGGTTTCCCTTCGGCTCCCTTATTCAGTTAACCTCGCTACAAAATATAAGTCGCTGACCCATTATACAAAAGGTAC